>NZ_JAKDKW010000139.1 GCF_030453185.1 Yaniella sp.
GCCAAGGTTTCAGTCACTTCTGTGAGTTGTTGTTCACTGGGACTCGCCTGTACCAGTGCATCGTGAAACTGCGAAACCTCTTTGATCAAGCGAATATACGCGCGGACCTGCGGTGTATCTGGGAGTGGACGACGACGGGCCTTCGCCATCTCGATGGCATCAGTGTGCTGTGTTGTGGACATTGTTCAAGGATAACCCCGAGTTCTTAGATTTGCAGGATAGCCTTCGCGATCATGAAATAGATGATCAGCCCGGTGGCATCGACGAATGTGGAAATGAACGGGTTCGAGAACACAGCGGGATCCACTTTGATGGCACGTGCAAGCAACGGCATCGCCCCGCCGACCGCCGCGGCCACGGTACACACGGCCAACAACGTCAGCCCAATGACCAGCCCGACCTCGAACTCATAGATCAGGGCCGTAATCACAAAGCCGAGTGACCCCAATAAAATTCCGAGCATGAATCCGGTACGCAACTCTCTGGTGAGCACACGGAACAGGTCACGCGGTTCAATATCGTGCAAGGCCAGAGCGCGGGTCACAGTGGTAGCCGCCTGATTTCCAGTGTTCCCACCGGTCCCGATAAGCAACGGCACGAACAGCGCGAGCACGGTCACTTGTTCAAGGGTTGCCTCGAAGACCGACAGCACCTGGACAGTCAGGGTTGCACCAACCGCCAGGACGAGCAACCAGGTGATGCGGCTGCGCACCAATCGTGAAACCGGCGTTGAGAGATACGGACGACGCAGCGGTTCCACACCACCCTGACGTGAGACGTCTTCAGATTCCTCATGCTCCAGAATCCGTACCGCATCATCCAGGGTAAAAATACCGACGAGTCGCTCCTCGTGATCCACTACAGACAGCGCGAACGTACCGCGCCGTGCCGTTCTACGAGCCACATTTTCCGCATCCTCGGAAACATCAGCGGTTCGAGCAGTCCCCATGAGCTCGTCAACAGATTGCGTATCCTGAGCACCCATGAGCTGGCGCAAGCTGACAGCTCCGATCACGCGTCGACCGTCGTCGATGACCGGCAGATAGTAGACGGTTTCTGCGGTGTGGAGCCGCGAGTTCACCCGTTCCATAGCATCGGCAACCGTATTATACGGGCGCAAGGTAATGAACTGGGGGCTCATGCGTCGGCCGATCGATCCCTCCGCATAGCCCAGCAGCGCCGAGGTTTGGGCGCGCTCGTCGACGTCCAAGCCCGCTAAAAGTTTCGAAGCTACGGTGGCGGGCAATTCATCCAGCAACCACACACGGTCGTCCGGGGCCAGTCCAATAAACAATTCAGCGGTGTCATGCTCCTGCAGGGCATTTACCAGGTCTCCCTGCAACACCGGCGGGAGGCCTTCAAAAACTCGCAGCGCCAAATCTTTATCGAACATTAAGTACACAAAGGCTCGGTGACGGTGGTTCAAGCGTTCGAGGACACTGATCGCGTCTGCCGGTTTCAGCACGTTGATGCGTTGGGCCACTTCAGCGAAATTCTCGTCGTTGAGGTGATCTTCGATTTCGTCAATCAGATTCTTGACGTCGATTAGCTGCCTATTGGCCATAGCAACCACTTTCATAAGCTCAAAGCAATGGGTCTACACCCGTGGATATCAAAGTTGCTGGAGCACCGTAGCTGCGAAGAACCGCTGTTAAAGAATGCGGTACCGGGCGGCGTCCAGCCAAGGACAATAACTAGAACTCTCGTCCAACGAGGACACCTCCCAAATACTGTATGTTTGCCGCATGTCTGCGCAATGCGGCGGACCATAGTTCAGCCTATCAGCAGCTTCTCACCAAGCTGGAACCGCTCAACGCCCCCTACCCAGATGACCTCTTTAATCTCACACCACATTTTGCACCACAGGGTGGTCCTTTCCGCGATAAGTGCTTAACCAAGGCGGGCATACCCTGAGAGATTGAACATTTCGCACTGTTGCCCGACGTTAACATGGCGCGCATGACGATCCGGAGTTATTATGTGCCCAAAGGCACTTCTGGTCTTTCAAATACATGAGCGGTATGCCCATATGTCTGCCCCACCCCATTCAACTGACAAGACGTTGCCGGAATGGGACGACTTGTCAGTTCTCGTCGCCGAAGTCGAAGCCGCTATTTGGGATGAGCATTTCGACGACGCAGCTCGCCTTCTCGAGGACAATATTGCTGCACTATGGTTTGGACTACGACCTGCAAGAATGGCAGGCGTTCTCGAAATAATTCTGGAGAATTTACCATCGCCTCCCCTGCTACTCATCGCTGCCTATCGAATCCTCAAGGCCTCCCGAGCTGAAAGAGCTGAGAGTCGGAAGTCCCTGTCAGATATCGACAGCGAAGACCCACAACAGATGTTCATCCTGGCTATGTTTCGGATGCACGACCTTCGTATGGAAGGACGCGTCGTCGAGGCTCTGGCCCAAGCCGAAATCATCGAAGAACTCCTCGGCAAAATGCGGTTTGTTCTCGACCCTCAGGGTGGCTGGCGCTTACAAGCATCTTTAGAGATCGGGATCTCGGCCATGCTGGCCGGGGATTTCACGAAAGCACTCACGATTTTCACACAGGTACAACTCCACCCGGCCACGCCAAAATATAGTTACCTGACACGCGCTGTATTGGTGAAGTCCGCCCTGATCCACGCATGCTTCGGCAACGTCACGAGTGCTAAAGCCTTCCTTAAACGGACGAGGCGCATTGAACGAACTTCAAGTTGGCTCGAGGAGCAAATTGATACGCAATTGGAGTTTGTCCGTATTCTAACCTTCTCGGGAAGCAGTGAGATCGCGCTTGACCGGCTTGAAGCAGTCAGCCTCCACGATATCGGCGAGATGTGGCCCTTCTATATCGTGGCGATTCACCGTATATTCGAGTCCGCCGGTCACTACAGCGAACTAGAACACCGCCTTGAGATGTTCGATGCCCTACCGTTTCCGCGAGTTGATGGCGTTGGATTCTCAGGCAGCGTTATCCCGCTCAAACGGGCAAAGCTTGCCTTACGGCTAGGCAAGGGCTCCGAAGCAGTGGAGTTCTTAGGGCGGGCCGACCCGCAACTCATGTATACGAAGCTTATCCAAGCCGCTGC
>NZ_JAKDKW010000066.1 GCF_030453185.1 Yaniella sp.
GTTACGTTCACATTTCGGTACGTAACGCACAACGCCGAGCAGAGCGTGTCCGAGCATATCGGGAGGCGGATCAGAATCGTCTCAGGGCGGTTCCTTCAGATGAAACCCCCGCGCCAGAAAATGGCGTTGCTCCGGTGCACATGGAAACCGAAGCCCGTGGATTTGTGCTGTATGTAGGCATGGACGAACAGTCTGCCCTGGCTGCTGGTACATCGTTGACCCGCTTGGCCAACGAACTGCGCCACTATGTTGAAACCTTGGTTCCTGGTGCAGACTCTTATGCAGCAGTTGCAATTGCCCCGGCTGATGTAGCGGGCGAAGATCTTGATGTCGTACGTCAGGTCACCGCAGATCCCACCATTCAGCAGGCTATTTCACCAGAACTTGCCGCCGCTCCAGCACCTGTCTCAACCCGGCAGCCCGGTGTGCTCATAGACCTGGCACGTCGTGAAGTCTTGCTCGACGGCGAACCGTTGAACCTGACATATAAAGAATTTGAGTTGCTGAACTACCTGGTTGAAAATGGTGGTCGCACCGTCAACCGTGAAGAGCTCCTCCAGACACTGTGGGATGAAACCGAAGAAGTCCCGAACGAGCGCACCATCGACGTCCATATCCGCCGTCTCCGCGCTAAGCTGGGACGTCTATCCGGCACGGTCCGAACGGTTCGTGGCCAGGGATACCGTTTCTACGAGCACCCAGAAGTTGTTGTCTGGGCTGCGCCTGAATACTCCATTTAGTCACCTTAAGCCTTCCAAGCAACCCCTGCATTAACCGCGTAGCGGGGCTAGACTCGTAGAGAGCTTTTGGAAGGAGCCATCATGGCAGATCGTGACCCACTGCAGTTCTTTTTAGATAAATCGAATCCCAACGCTTGGAAAGCGGTCATTCGATTATCCAGGGCAGTGGGCGACGACGCTCGGGCCGCAGGTCTGTCAGACCAGCTCATCGAGCTGGTCAACCTTCGCGTATCCCAAATGAATGGGTGTGCCTACTGTTTAGACTTGCATACCCGTTACGCCGTTGATGCCGGAATATCCGCTCAGCGACTCGGGTCCCTGGCCGCATGGTGGGAAGCCGAGAATCTCTACACCGCACAGGAACGTGCCGCATTGCTCCTGGCTCAAGAAGTCACCAACGTTGACGACATTGAATCCGTGCAGGCCGCACAGCTGATCGCCTACGGGCAGCTCACCGAAGAGCAATACTCCGCCGTGCAGTGGATCGCTATGGCGATGAACCTCACGAACCGGATCTCGATTCTTTCGCACCACCCGGTCCGCCCCAATAAGGACTCGCGGGAAGCGCTAGGGGAGCAGCCATGACCAATTTGGACCCAAACCCGGAACTTATTGACTTCAACGCCCCGAATAACTCCGAAGGGCTTAGCGCCGGTTTCGAAGAGAAACGCGGCACCGACTATATTGTCGAGGTGCTTGAGCCGCGTGAGGTGCCGCTGGGTGGGCCACGCGCGATGACGGTGCAACGCACTATTCCGCAGCGAGCTCGCTCGCTGATTGGCGCATGGTGTTTCCTCGATTATTTTGGGCCCGACGACGTCATGCAATCCGGCGGCATGCAAGTGCCACGTCACCCACACACTGGTTTAGCAACCGTCTCATGGCTATTCGAAGGCCGCGTTGACCACGTCGACTCCGCCGGAAACTGGGCACTGGTTCGCCCTGGCGAAGTCAATCTCATGAGCGCCGGCTACGGCATCACCCATTCCGAATATTCCAGCGCAGACACCACGAGGCTGCACGGGGTGCAGCTCTGGTACGCGTTTCCGGAAAAACATCGTTTTGTAGCACCCCATCTTGACCAACACCGGGCGGCAACGGTCCGCGGTCCAGGCTGGGAAGCCAAAGTCGCGATCGGTTCCCTGCTGGGAGTGACCTCGCCCGTCGAAACCTACAGTCCACTCTCTGCTGCTGAAATTTCACTGGAACCCAACACCTCGTTGGAAATTGATGTACCTGCCGAACATGAACACGGCCTACTCGCGATCGAATGCACCGCAAACTTCAATGGTGCGCTGATAGAACAGAATCACCTCGGGTATTTGGGCACCGGCGTGACGAAACTGGAGGTCAGTTCAGGTGATACCCCCATACGTGTCATGCTGATCGGCGGTGAACCGCTGAAAGAAGACATCGTCATGTGGTGGAATTTTGTGGGTCGGTCCCATGAAGAAATCGCGCTCTGGCGCGAACGCTATCAGTCCGAAATGGGCTTTGAGGCTGCACCGGATGACTCCCCGCTGGCCGGCCATGAGCTCGGCGAGCCGATCGCCGGCCCACTGTTGGATAGGCTGATGCCAGGTACGTATCCGGAAGGCACCAACTTCCCACAGTACGGACAGTTCCCACCCAATGAGCCGGCGCCACTACCTGCGCCAGCTTTACCTACCGTAGCCATGAAGCCACGACAAAACCCACCAACGGTTGCACGCCGCAAGGAGGACTAGATGACGACTCCATCCATGAGCCACCCAAAATTTTTTGAACGAGATGGGTACATCGACATGATCGTCGATGATTCTGGAGCTATTGCAGGTCGAGAAGTATATCGAGACCACGAAACAACCGATGGCACAAAGCAGCGGATCTTTATAGAGACCGTGGTCGAAGAAGACTACCGCGGCGCTGGGCTCGCCGGAAAACTCGTGCAATACGCGCTCGATACCGCACTGGACGAGGGGTATCGCATCGTTGCGATCTGTCCGTATGTGAAAAGCTGGATCGAGAAAAACGATAACAAACGCTATGCAGACGCCAGTGACACTGCGCGTCCCGAACACTTCAACTAAGGTAGATATGCCTACACAATCACGTTGGTTCCGCGATGAAGAGTCCTTCGTTGTCACGAACGAAACCGGGGACGTCATTGGCCGCAACCTCTACCGCGACGTCGAAGCCGCCGACGGCACCAAACAACGTGTGTTTCCGGGGGTCTTTGTCCACCCGGACTACCGAGGTGCCGGTTTGGCCGGGGAGTTGACGAAACACTCTATCGACCAATCCATCGCTGACGGCTATCGCATCGTACCGATTTGCCCGTATGTAGCGGAATGGATGCGGGAATACGACAACGGTTCATACTTAAAGTACCGTGATGAGCCAGAATCAGAACATTTCAATGTCGAATAATACAGATCAGAAACGACTCATTGTCCTTCGGCATGGCAAAGCAGCATATCCGCCGGTGCCAGACCATGAACGCCCGCTGGCAGACCGGGGCAATACTGAAGCCCCGGCGGCTGGGCGTTGGTTGATTGAGCGGGACCTGTATCCTGATGCAATCGTCACATCTGACGCGGTCCGCACGCGCCAAACCACCACATGGGTTATCAGCGAACTCGGGGACAAAGCCCCGACACCTTACCTGGATTCTCGTCTGTATTTGAGCTCTGCCAGCCAGGTGCTCTCGGTGATTAACGAAACCGAGGAGCAGGTTCGGACGCTCATGGTGGTGGGGCACATGCCCTGGGTCCAAGAACTCGGGATGCGTTTAGCCTCGGTCGAATCAGATGAACGAGCGGTGCTCGATATGGCAGAGCGCTACCCAACACTAGGAATGATGGTATTCAACATACCTGGCGAGTGGGCCAGCCTGGACGGTCGAGATGCAGATATGACGCACTTCGTCGTACCGCGTTAGCGATCCCCTCGAGTCCCTGCTCGCTGAAGCACTACGACGATTGCTGAGATCAGAGAAAAGCTCATCAAAGTTACTGCCAGCCACAGTGGAAGCGGTACAAACATCGTGGTGATCATTGCGATGAGTGCGAGCGCAAGGAGGATTCGTGGCCAAATCATAGTTCCTCAAGACTAGTCAGCGCCCTGCTGTGTTGCGAACTCGGGCATTCTCCAGCTGCTTTCAGAAGGCTGCCTGCTGAGAGTTTTATTTTGGGCAAACGAAAAGCCCTTGAGATTTGATCTGCAATCAATCTCAAGGGCCGAGGATCCGCATGATAATGCGAACGTATTGAGCGCGCCCTAAGGGATTCGAACCCCTGACCTTCTGTTCCGTAGACAGACGCTCTATCCAGCTGAGCTAAGGGCGCCGGGCAACGAGAACTAACTATACTCGCACTTTTTCAAAATGCAAAACCGGTGTTGGTCCCGTCCTCTCAAAACGCCCCGCTGGCGAGGTGAAGTAACGTGCACAAACTCTTTTCGAGGGGTTTGAGGCGTCTGAAAACTCCGAAAGTATGCCAATTTCTAGGGTTTCAGCATGAAAATTAGTGGCATTCGTCACCTTTTTTAGGTTAGGTAACGGCAATCTTGTCTCTGAGCGAAGTTTTGGTGAATCAAGTTGGGCGCAGCAAGTGGGCAGGCTGCTAAAGTGTGCGACATAGACTCTCGTTCCGACCGGAACGGTTCGCAGCACGACGACGTGCTGGTATTGTCGTGCTGCGGTTGGTAAGTCGATACGAAAAAGGATCCAAATGGTTGAAAACGCCGCCTCCGATCTGGCTGCACAGGTCGAGGACACCGCACCCACCAATTACGCACCGTTATTGGAATGGGTCAAAGAAATAGCGGAGCTGACCCAACCGGACTCGGTCTACTGGGTGGATGGTTCGCAGGAAGAAAATGATCGCATCGCCCAGGAAATGGTCGATGCCGGTTCATTGGTTCGACTCACGGACCCACAGTTCCCGAATTCTTATGCGGCCTTCTCTGACCCCGCCGATGTTGCGCGCGTCGAATCGCGGACATTTATTTGCTCTGAAAAAGAAGAAGATGCTGGTTTCACCAATAATTGGAAAGACCCAGCCGAAATGAAGTCCATCCTCAACGATGCATTCGACGGCGCCATGCGCGGTCGCAAAATGTACGTCGTCCCATTTGTCATGGGTCCACTGGATGCTAAAGATCCCAAGTTCGGTGTCGAGATCACCGACAGCCCGTATGTTGTACTGTCCATGCGCGTCATGGCTCGTATCGGCACAGACGTTTTGAACAAGATTGCTGAAACGAAAGCTTTCTTCGTTCCTGCACTGCACTCCGTAGGTTCCCCTCTGGAAGCCGGCGAAGATGACGTCGCCTGGCCTTCGAGCGACACCAAATGGATCGTGCACTTCCCAGAAGAGCGCTCCATTGTCTCCTACGGTTCCGGCTACGGCGGTAACGCCTTGCTCGGTAAAAAGGCGTATGCACTACGAATTGCTTCGGCTATGGCGCGTGACGAAGGCTGGATGGCCGAGCACATGCTGATTTTGAAGCTCACGAGCCCCGAAAATGAGTCTTACACCATTACCGGTGCCTTCCCCTCAGCAACAGGCAAGACTAACCTTGCGTTGATAGATCCCACGCTGGAAGGTTGGACAGCCGAAACGTTAGGCGATGACATCGCCTGGATCACTCCTGACGAAGATAAGAATCTCAGGGTTGTGAACCCAGAATACGGTTTCTTCGGTGTTGCACCGGGCACCGGTTGGCACACCAATCCCAATGCGATGCGCGCCATCGTTAAGGGAAACACTATCTTCACCAACGTTGCGCTGACTCCTGAAGGCGGCGTTTGGTGGGAGGGTCTCACCAAAGAGAAGCCTGCCAAACTCACTGACTGGTTGGGGAACGAATGGACACCTGAATCCGGCACCCCGGCCGCGCACCCGAACTCTCGGTTCTGCACGCCGATTGATCAGACCGATATGTTGGCCGAGGAGTACTTCGACCCAGAAGGCATTAAGCTTGATGCGGTTCTGTTTGGCGGTCGGCGCGACAACGCAATCCCGTTGGTAACCGAAGCCCGTTCATGGCAGGACGGCGTCTTCAAGGGTGCAACCCTGTCATCGGCACGCACCGCCGCCGCAGAAGGCAAAGTTGGCGAAGTCCGCCGCGACCCAATGGCGATGCTGCCATTCATGGGATACGCTGCAGGCGACTACATTCAAAACTGGCTGGATATGGAAGACAAGATTGGCGCTGACAACATGCCGCAGATCTTCCTGGTCAACTGGTTCCGCCGCAATGACGCCGGTAAGATCTCTTGGCCAGGCTTCGGCGAGAACGCTCGTGTCCTGAAGTGGGTTGTTGAGCGTCTCCAAGGAAAAGGCGAAGGCATCGATACTCCAATCGGCGTCGTCCCAACCCAGGATGCACTGGACCTGTCCGGCCTGGAAATCTCTGAAGACAACCTCATCAACTCGATCAAATTCGACGCTGATGAATGGCACGACGAAATCCCGATGATCGAAGAATGGTTCGAGAAATTCGGGGACAAACTGCCAGCTGCCATGTCAGACGAACTTGAAGGCCTCAAGGATCGTCTTGGGCTAAACAGCTAGTTTTCCACAACACGTCAACCCGGGTCTGCAATAGCAGGCCCGGGTTGACTACGTTAAGGGGTATGACACTACGCGCTGAATCCACCCAGATCCTGTCCGAGCTCGTCGGCAAACCCGCCGATTTCCATGATGGACAGTTCGAGGCAATAGAAGCGATCGTGAACGGGCGGCGCGGATTAGTCGTCCAGCGCACCGGTTGGGGCAAATCTGCAGTCTACTTCGTGGCGACAGCCCTCCTGAGACGTCGCGGAGGCGGACCCACGCTTATCATCTCGCCATTATTGGCTCTCATGGCAGATCAGGTGTCTGCAGCCCAGCGCGCCGGCATCGTCGCCGAATCCATTAACTCAACCAATGCCGCCTCGTGGGACGTGATCGCCCAGCAACTGGCCCGCAATGAAATTGACGTCCTCCTCATCTCACCGGAACGTCTCAACAACCCAATGTTCCGCCAGACTCAGCTACCGGATCTGATGGAACGTCTCGGGCTGTTAGTCATTGATGAGGCACACTGCATTTCCGATTGGGGGCATGACTTCCGCCCCGATTATCGCAGAATTGGTTCGGTGATCAGTCAGCTAGAAACTCCAATCCTCGCCACCACGGCCACAGCAAATCAGCGTGTGGTCGATGACGTGTTGGAACAACTCGGTGATGACGTTTTTCTCACCCGCGGTCCCTTAGCCCGCTCGTCATTGCGACTCTCCGTCCTGCCTCAAGCCGATTCTCAAACACGAATCGGCTGGCTTGTGGATCACCTGACGCGTTTTGAAACCTCCGGCATTGTCTATACGCTCACGGTCGCGGCAGCGCACGACGTCGCTGAAGCCCTACAGGCCGCCGGACACAATGTTGTCGCCTATACCGGAGCCACCGCACCCGAGGAACGCGCAGAGTTAGAGCAGGCGCTGAAGGACAACACGGTCAAAGCGCTGATCGCCACATCAGCCCTGGGCATGGGATTCGATAAACCCGACCTAGGCTTCGTCGTCCACTTTGGGGCCCCGTCGTCACCGGTTTCTTACTACCAGCACATCGGTCGTGCAGGGCGTGGCACCGACCACGCAGAGGCTGTTCTGCTCCCGGGCGTTGAAGACCAACGGATCTGGGAGTACTTCGCCACAGCGTCAATGCCCGACGAAGAGATCGCCAGCCAGGTCATAGAAGCCACACAGCAGCCGCTGTCGGTGCCGGCATTATCGGCGAGAGTGGACCTGTCGCCCTCACGGCTGGAGCTCTTGATCAAGATTCTGGCTGTTGATGACGCCGTTGTTCGAGTGCAAGGCGGGTGGCAGGCTACCGGCACACCTTGGCACTATGATGCCAAACGCTACGAACATGTGGCGGCCCAACGTGTTGCGGAGCAAAACCTGATGCTGGAATATCAACGCACCCAACAGTGCCGCATGCAGTACTTGTCTCAGACGCTCGATGACCCATACGCCCAGGCGTGCGGGCAGTGCGATAACTGTGCGGGAGCGTGGCTGAGTCTTGAGATTTCAGAAGATGCCCGCAGTCACGCCCAACAGGTGCTTTCGCGACCCGGTGTGGAAATTGCTCCGCGAAAGATGTGGCCTACGGGCTTAGATAATCTGGGGATCAAGCTCAAGGGCAAGATCAAGCAGCAGCATCAACCGGGCCGCGCCCTCGCCCGGCTCACAGACCTCGGCTGGGGACCCACGTTGCGTCAGCTCGAAGAAGCTCCCGATCAGCCGGTCACCGATGCAATGGTGCAAGGACTGGTCCAAGTACTAGCGGACTGGGACTGGGCACAGCGACCCATCGCGGTGGTTGCCATGCCGTCACCAAACCGACCACAACTGGTGGGTTCGCTGGCACAGGCTATTGCCAGTATTGGGCAGCTACCGTACCTGGGGGAGTTGCAGTGGAACGGTCCGGTGCCCACCCCTGCAGCAAATAGCGCTTTTCGCTTGGCCCAGGTGCACAATCGGTATAGCGTGCCCACACAACTACACGAGGCGTTGAGCAACGCACCGCAAGGCCCCATCCTGTTGGTCGACGATATCGCCTCGACTAGATGGTCGTTGACCGTAGCGTCAGCGACGCTGCTTCAGGCAGGCGCCGACGGTGTCCTGCCGTTGACACTTGGTATGGTCTAAGCCCGAATAATCCCCAGCACGGTGTCTCGCAGCCAAACCATCGTGGCCTCATCCGCGGCTTCAGCGTTGAATCGCAGCAAGGGTTCGGTGTTCGACGGACGGATATTGAACCACCAGTCACCGGTCGCTGCGGCAACCGTAGTCCCGTCCATGGTTGAAACGTTGGTTTCAACGCCGGGATCGAATTCGGCGAGTACCTGGGCAATCGATGCCGTCTGGTCGGCGACTTCAGAGTTCATCTCACCGGATGCAACATACGGGGTATATTCGGCTGCCAAGGACGACGCGGTAGCATCGGTCGAGCCCAGCATTGCTAAAACGTGCATAGCCGCCAACATCCCGGTATCGGCATTGAAAAAGTCGCGGAAATAATAATGTGCCGAGTGCTCTCCGCCAAAGACCGCGGAGTGCTCGGCCATATACGCCTTGATGAAAGAATGCCCCACCCGAGTTTCGATCGCTTGACCGCCTGCAGCCTCAACTGCTTCGGGCACGACTCTGGAGGTGATGAGATTATAAATAATCACCGGGGTGGTCTCGCCTGCAGCTTGGGCTCGGGCAATCTCTCTGACCGCGACCATGGCGGTAATGGCCGAGGGCGTGACAGGTTCGCCGCGGTCATCGATTACAAAGCACCGGTCGGCATCGCCATCAAACGCCAAGCCAATATCCGCCCCGTGGTGACGTACGGCGGCCTGTAAATCGACCAGGTTTGCCGGTTCAATAGGATTCGCAGGGTGGTTGGGGAACGTACCGTCCAACTCAAAATAAAGTGGGATGATTTCGATCGGTAGGGCATCCAACACTTTGTCGCCCAGTACCGCAGGGGTTGTGTACCCGGCCATGCCATTGCCCGCGTCAACGACAACCTTGAGTGGACGAATACCCGAGAGGTCCACCAGCGAGCGCAGATACTCGGCGTAGTCGGTCAGGGTATCCCGCTGCGAAACTTCGCCGGTATCGGGCACGGATTCCACAAAACCGGCGTCCAGATAACCCTGGGTCAGGGTCTGAATATCCGCCAGTCCTGTCTCGGCAGAAATTGGTACCGCGGCAGCACGTGACATTTTTATGCCGTTGTAGCCGGCCGGATTATGGGAGGCAGTAAACACCACGCCGGGAGCGTTCAAGACTCCAGAGGCGTGGTACAACATATCGGTGGAAATTAGTCCGAGGTGTTCAACGTCGGCACCAGCTGCTGCGGCGCCTCGGGAAAACGCGGCCACATAGGCTTCCGACGAGGGGCGCATATCACCGCCAACGAGGACGCGGTCGGCACCGGTCACGGTGGCGAATGCGAACCCGACAGCTAATGCCACGTCGGCATTGATGGTTTCGTCTTCGATACCGCGGACGTCGTAGGCTTTAAAACTATCGGCTAAGTTCATTTTGGGCAGATCAAAAGCAAGCTTCACGATTTCTGAGTCTAGTCTCAAATGACATCGGTACATAAACCCTCGTTGTAGTAGAAAGGCAGCCATGCACCCGCCACAGTTTCCGGATCCACCGACCGGACAGACTTGGTTGGGCCATGCTCCGAAAACCGCAGGCTTCCGACGTCTGATGATCGGGTTGTTTTTCGCCGGGGTTGCAACCTTTGCGCAGTTATATTCGCCTCAGGGTCTGCTGCCACTGATCGCGGCCGATCAGCAGGTCACCGCGGATCAAGCCGCGCTGCTGGTGTCAGCCTCCACGATTGGTCTGGCCGCCGCCGTTATCCCGTGGTCGTTTGTGGGTGACAGGCTAGGCCGCAAACCAGCCATGACGATTTCTATTACCGCCGCCTGCGTATTCGGCATAGGTGCCACCCTGGCACCGACCTTCGGACTCATCCTGCTGTTCCGTGTATTGGAAGGTATGGCACTGGGTGGTGTGCCAGCGCTGGCCATGGCTTATCTGAATGAGGAAGTCCACCCGAGAGCCGCAGGCCAATCGGCCGGCACATTCATTGCCGGGACGGTACTCGGCGGCCTCCTGGGCCGCGTTGTCGCAGCGCCCATTGGCGAGTGGTACCACTGGCGCATGGGCATGGGGGTCGTCTTGGTGCTAGCGGTGGCTTCGGCCATCTGTTTTCTCATCCTCACGCCCGCTGCAAGGAAATTTCAACCGACGACGACGTCGCCGCGCAAAGCGATCGCAGCGATCACAACGAACCTGCGTTCTGTGGTCCTCAACGTGATGTACCTGCAAGGCATGTTGCTGATGGGTGGATTCGTCGCCGTTTACAATTTCTTGGGATTCCACCTGCTTGAGGAGCCGTTCAATCTGCCGGTCTCTGTGGTGTCGCTGTTATTTCTGGCGTATCTCATGGGCACCTTCACCTCGCCTTGGGCGGGGTCTCTTGCCACGAAATATCGGCCATCCCGCGTTTTGATGGTATTGATCACCCTGATGATCGCGGGTGTCTTGCTTACGCTCGTGCCCAACCTCTGGGTGTTACTCCTTGGGCTGCTGATCTTTACCGGTGCCTTTTTCGGGGCCCACTCGGTCGCATCCGGTTGGGCCGGTGCTGCGGCGGAGGGCGGCCGATCACAATCAACGTCATTATATAACCTGTGTTACTACGCCGGTTCGTCAATTTTTGGCTGGCTCGGCGGCATCTTTTTAGCACTCTACGGGTGGACCGGGACAGTGCTCATGACTGCAGGCTTAGCATTGCTGGCACTCATTGCCACAGCGTTGTTATACGTTTTTGTTGTCCGACCGCGAATTAAGGCCGCCCGAGAGCCGAACTCGACACGCGCCTGACAACTTGACAGTACAATGGGCGGCATGGAATTCATTATCCCACTCTTGCTGCTTGCGGTTTCGGCATTATTCGTGTGGGGCCTCATCGCCTTTATAGGTCGCTCATCGGGCCTCCAGAACACGACCGCAGGTCCCCGCGGTAAGTCGCCAGCACTGTTTGACCGGATGTCTGAAGAAGGGGCATCGGCTGCTGCCCAGCGACTAGATGAAGAGTCTCATAATGAGGTCTATCGCTACCTTGCTGTTGGCCAACTTGCCCAGGCAGCAGAGGTTTATCACAAGGCCACCGGGGTGGGTCGCATCGAAGCATTCGTGGATGTCCAAGCGCTGTATCAGTTCCCGCAAGAACATGCTGCGGAGACCGACGATTCGGTTCCCCTGGAAGACGTAGCCGGGTCGGATCCATTCGTTCCGGCTGATGAGCAGGAAGTCACCGATCTCACGGTGCCAGATGAATGGCTGGAGCTCAGCGAGCCAGCTAAACAGCAGCGCTTCGAAGTTCAAATTAACCGCGACTCAGAAACGATATCCATGTCGTCTGAAGAATTGCCTCCGTGGATTCGAGATCAGATTGAGGCGATGGTGCGTGACGATCGACTCGATGACGCGGCTGAAACCCTCATTGAGCATACCGTGCTAGAGCAGACGGAGGCACAGGATCTGATCAAGATTATTGCTCAGCAAATCCACGCCACGGATGATGACAGCACAGAATAATTGCCCATAAAAAACTCCCTGTAAAAACAGGGAGTTTTTTCATGTCGAGATTAGACGTCGTCTTCGGCGGCCGGGCCGCCTTCACCTTCCCAGCGGTCAATTTGTTTGGCTTTTGCGCTGGAGTGCTTTAGCCGCACCCCGTAGCCGCCGGCTTGCGAGTCTGGCAAGAAGAGCGCACCGTGCTCAATGAGCACCTCCTTGATTGCTTCTTCCTGCTCTTCAGGCAGTGAAATGATGCCACGTTCAAATTTCCGAATTTCGTCACGTTCAATACCGGTTTCGTCGGCAATGTACCATGTCGAGATGCCTACCAGCGCGCGACCAGCTCTGGCTAGGTTGGAATTGAATACGTCTTGAATAGTCATAACGACCCCCATCTACTGATCAATTTTGACCAAGATCTTTACTTCAGTTTCGCCCGCATCGCGAAGTTTCCGCAAGCCCTGATCTACTACGTCATCCATCTCTATAACAGAACTAATAAATTGGCATACGTTCAATTTTCCAGAGCGGACGAGCTCAATGGCTTCACTGTGCACATTGGCGTACCCGATCGAGGAGCCCATCGTCCGTTCTTGCATAGTCAGTGCATCGGCCACAGCAAACATGATTGCTTCGGGATACACCGCAACAATTTCTACGTGTCCGGTTGGCCGGACCACCTCAAACATCTGATTGAATACAACTTCTACACCGGCACAATCAAAGGCAAAGGCCGCACCAACACCATCCGTGGCATCATGGACCACATTCAGCAGGGACTCCTCGGTTGGATCGACAATGCGATCCGCATACCCTGCGTCTTTAGCGATCTGCTGACGTGCAGCGGATACTTCAGAAAGAATAACGTTGAGCCCTTTGGCTTTTAGCACTGCGGTGACGAGTTGCCCGATCGGGCCCCCGCCACCGACCACAGCCGTCTCACCTTCGATGGCGCCCGCGCGCTTGACAGCGTTCAGTGCTACCGCCAGTGGTTCGATCAGGGCGCCCTCTTCTAGCGCCATATCACCAA
>NZ_JAKDKW010000140.1 GCF_030453185.1 Yaniella sp.
GTGATGTCTCGATTCAAGGGCCTCTTTGACCCAGACGACCTGTTGAACCCCGGAGTTGTGGTGCGGCCCAAGCCGCTTGATGCTGACCTACGCCGTCCTGGTGCAGCGACCATGACGGCGTCCGATGGTTTTGCATTTGCCCACGATGACGGAAACTTCACCAACGCCATTCATCGGTGCGTTGGCCTCGGCAAATGTCGTGCCGATACACGCGAAGACGGTGGATTTATGTGCCCGTCCTACATCGCTACCCGGGACGAGAAAGATTCAACCCGAGGCCGAGCACGCGCGCTGCAAGAAATGCTCAACGGTGGCGTCGTCTCGGATGGATGGGCTTCACCCGAAGTACACGAAGCCCTGGATCTGTGCCTGAGCTGTAAAGCCTGTGCCAATGATTGTCCAACGGGCGTTGACATGGCCACCTATAAATCCGAAACCCTGCACCGCACCTACCAGGGCAGACTCCGGCCACGCTCGCACTACACACTTGGACGGCTGCCGCAGTGGTTACGTTTGGTCGGTCCATTTGGTCGCCTTGTCAATGCCCTGGGCAAGATCACGCCCCTGCGAAAAGCCATGCTGTTTGCCATGGGGGCCGATAGTCGACGTGCGATGCCCACGTTAGCCGCAAAATCGTTTCGACGTCTACGCAAGAATGTGCGGACCACCGCGAAACCAGAAGGTACAAAGGTTGTGCTCTGGGTTGATTCGTTTACCGACCATCTGAACCCAGAGATCGCCCTAGACGCCGTCACCGTGTTGGAGGCTGCCGGTTGTGAGGTCACGATAGCTGAACCTGACATCTGCTGCGGTCTCACCCTGGTAAGCACAGGCCAGCTGCCAGCAGCCAAACGAGAACTCACCAACACCGTCGAGGTCTTACACCCGTATGTTGCAGCCGGCTATACGGTGGTCGGCCTGGAACCCAGTTGTATCGCTACCTTGCGGTCAGACCTGGTCGAGCTCCTGCCCCAAGAACCTGGCGCCCGGGAAATTGCCAAACAGGTCAAAACTGTTGCCGAACTCTTGGATGCCTTGGACTGGCAACCACCTCAGCTGGATCGTAAACTCCTGATCCAACCACACTGTCACCACTATGCGATTATGGGCTTTGAGACAGACCAAAAATTCCTAGAGAATCTTGGTTGTGACGTCGAAATTTCTGCCGGCTGCTGCGGTATGGCGGGCAATTTCGGTATGGAGCAAGGTCACTACGAGGTCTCAGTAAAAGTCGCTGAAGACGGCATCCTCGACAAAATCCGCCAATCACCCGACCGTGAGGTTTTGGCGGATGGATTTTCCTGCCGCACCCAAATCACCGACCTGGACGGTACGAGCAGCAAACACTTGGTGCAACTTATCGCAGAACACCTGAGATGAAGAAGTGGGCCGATACGCCGCACTGGCGCATGGGATCGCGTGCTCATTGCGTCATTTCGTGATGCTCATCGTCGGCGGTTCTTTAGCCACGTTCGAGCGGAAGAACCCGTCGTTGCTTCCTCGGGTGGGGTTGAAACAGTGGCTCGATTATTGCTGGCGCATTACCTAGGTATATTCACCAGCGTTGTACGACAGCTGCGCAAAAATTTACCGCTTCATGCCATTCAAGTACCCATTCGGTGGAGACCGGTTCGAGTCGTCACGAAACGGTTCGTAGCTGCGTGCCATCGGGCAGGCATTGCTGTTCATGTTTGGGTCGTGAATGAACAAGACCAGATGGAGTGGTTGCTAGAGATGGGAGTCGACGGACTCGTGACTGATAACGGTGATGGGCTTGCTCGAGTTCTTGGG
This sequence comes from Yaniella sp., assembly GCF_030453185.1. GTDB lineage: Bacteria > Actinomycetota > Actinomycetes > Actinomycetales > Micrococcaceae > Yaniella. The sequence continues at coordinate 1,792 of NZ_JAKDKW010000140.1, forward strand.
GCTCGCGGTCAATGGCCACAGCGCCTATAAGTGCTCGATAGCCCTCGGGCATCCTGCTGAACCTGCCCTGCACCCTTCCCGATCGCTAGCTGAATGTGACATTCTGAGGTTATGACGCAGCTTCTGGTGATTCATCATGCTCCGACCTATAGCGTTCAGCAATTGCTCGATGCAGCAGTTAGGGGAGCCAACCATCCTGATATTCAGGGCGTCGAAGTCACCTCGATGCCGGCCCTGGCATGGGCTCGGGGTGAAGCAGACGAGACCACTATTCAGCAGGCTGCCGGCTACTTATTCATTACGCCTGCCAATTTCGGCTACATGAGTGGCGCGCTCAAACACGTCTTCGACAGCATCTTTTTGAAGATTGGTGGCTCCTTGAACGAGACCGGTGGTGCAAGTACCGGTAGTGGCACCATGCGCCGTCGTCCTTATGGGTTGATTGTCCACGGCCGGTACGACACAACTGGAGCGGTTCGCTCGGTGGAGGGAATTGTTGGTGCGTTGGGGTGGCAACTCGGAGGCGAGATTCTGGAATCGATGGGGGACGTCACCGAGGAGCATCTTGCCGATGCTGAAGACCTAGGGGCTACTTTGGCGATCCAACTCATGGTTTGATGGATACAAAAATCCCCCAGGTGCGCATGGAGAGGCGTGGGGGGATGTACGGGCTCGGCACCGCATCCGACTGGACAGTTACGAGGGGTCGTCGGGAGAAAGCTCGTGAGTGTACGTATTGTCTATTGATATAAGGGTGTAGTCTCCGTTGCATTCGTGTCGGTGAAATGTAATGTAGCCGTATCGTCATGACATGCAACTCACGCGACAAGTTTTACCAGTTGGACTTGAAACTTGTGGTAGTTGCAATAAGGACGAAGAATAGGTCCCCGTGTTATGGCATAGTCCGCCTACGTTGTTTGTACATGAGGATACTGTGCATCGCGGTTTTGGAACTGCAGAATGTCCGGGTTTTTGATCACACCGTCGTGGATCTCGATCGCTCGCGAGATGGTGGGGTCCTTCGCCCAGGAGGCTGATCCTTCCATGACTGTGCGGAGGTGCGGCAGAATCGCTTCGCTAATTTCCCAGGTTGCTGAGTTCCACAGGTATGACGGGCTGTGGTCAACGGCGTAGTAGTTCACACCCTGCCCAACGGTGAACATTGGGTCATCGAATCCAGTGGGGACTGCCCATTCGAAGCCCATCCCTTCGTCACACGAGACGTCGATGATCAGGCTGCCTG
>NZ_JAKDKW010000067.1 GCF_030453185.1 Yaniella sp.
TTGGCAACGAACCCGCCCGGCAGCAGACCAGTTTCGGTTAGAACCTGGAAACCATTGCCCAGACCAATCAGTGTGAGCTCTTGGGCCTTCACTGCGTCTTCTAAGACACGCATAATCGGTTGGGTGGCAGCCAATGCGCCGGCACGAAGGTAGTCACCATAGGAAAAACCACCTGGAAGAATGACCAGCGGTAAGTCCGCCAGATCAGGAGCTACGGTGGTCCTGGGGTGCAATTTCACCGGTGTTCCGCCGGCAAGTTCAACGGCGCGTAGCACCGAGAGGGCGTCCGTTGCTGCGTCGAACATGACGACGCCGATTTTTGGTGCGCTCATTTAGCTACCTCAACATTGGCAACATATTCAGTGGACGGATTCGCCAATAATTCTGCGGCCAAAGTTTTGGCGCGATCCAGCACATCCGCGGTGACTTCTCCTTCAACGGTGAGTTCGAAACGTTTTCCTTGACGGACCTGTGAGAACTCCCGGAACCCTAATTCGGGAAGCCGAGCGTCGATCGCTTTTCCCTGTGGGTCAAGCACTGCGGGCTTCGGCATGACATCAACGACGATAGTGGGCATGATTGCTCCTGATCTGGAATCTACCAATTGGCTCTCTTGATTTTATCGAAAATCACCGGGCTCCGAACCAATGGGTCGAAACCACCAACGAGCCCGCCGTATCAGGCCTGATTCCTCACATAGCCATGTTCATAGGCCCAGATCACCGCGTGAATGCGATCTTTGACTTCTAACTTCATCAGAATATTCGAAACATGTGTTTTGACGGTTGCCGGCCCGACGAAGAGTTCTTCGGCGATCGTCGCATTGGATTTTCCTTTGACGATCATTTTCAGGATTTCATCCTCCCGGCGGGTCAAATCAACCTGCAGACTCGGTTGGGGTTCGGGAACCAGGGGGGCTTCCTTGATTGGTTGTTCGAACATTCGTTCAAGGACCCGACCAGTTACTTCAGGTGCTAGAAGTGACTCGCCGCTGGCGATCACATTGATGGCCTGGATGAGCTCTTCTGGTCCTGCCGTCTTGAGTAGAAAACCTGACGCTCCCGCCCGGAGAGTTTCGAATAAAAAGTCGTCACGATTAAACGTCGTCAGAATCAATATGCCGGCCCGCACCTCAGAATTCACGAGAGCCCTGGTGGCCTCGATGCCATCCATATCCGGCATCTGCACATCCATGCACACCACATCCGGGTCCAACTGTCGTGCTTGTTCAATTGCTTCGTGACCGTTGGACGCCTCGCCGACCACTTCGAGTCCGGGCTCGGTGGACAAGATCGTTGCCAGACCGGTGCGTAGCATCGGTTGGTCATCAACGAGCAGAATACGAGTCTTTTGGTCAGGCATTTGCAGCTTCCATTCGGCACGGTACACGGACCACGACTTTCCAGCCGTACGGGGTACGTGGCCCATATTCTATGGTGCCATCCACAGCCTGAACACGCTCCTTCATACCCTGGACTCCGGTGCCTGTCCCGTTTGAAACGGGGTCGTATGCTTTACCATCATCCGTTACGGACAGCGTCACAGCTGACTGGTCATAGTGCAATTGCACCTGAACCCGAACATCCTTGCCGGCATGTTTCCTGGTATTCGACAGCGCCTCTTGGGCCACCCGATACAGTGTCAATTCAGTGGCCGCCGATACTTCCTGCGGTTCACCAGTGATCTCAAGTGTCACGGTTTGGTCAGTGGAATGAGCTTGCTGAACCAGCGTAGGGAATTCACTGAGGTCTGGCAGGGGTTCGCTTGAACCGTCCTGATCTCGCAGTGTGTACACCATCGTTTGTAATTCTTGGACGGCTTGGGCCGAAGCCGTTTCAATATGCCCGAGCTGTTCTACCACCGAGTCTGTGTCTCGTTCTGCCTCAATGAGTCGCCGAGCAGCTGAAGCATGAACGCCCATCACCGTCACGTGGTGAGCCACCACGTCGTGGAGCTCCCGAGCGATATGTATGCGCTCGGCATGGACAGCGGCATCAGCTACCCTCTCATTGGCTTGCTCCAATTCGTCGTGGGCCTTCTGTAATTTCCAGCGCTGCTTGGCACGGTGCCACGCTTGCCCACCGAAGTAGCAGGCTGATAAGTAAAATCCGAAAGACAGAATCACGCTGGTCACTAGGAAATACAGGATCTCGCTCGTGTCGACACTGCGCAGTGCCTCTTGGCTGACCTCCGCGGTTTCGTCATCGAGGATGACGAGTAGCATCGAGCCGACGATCTGTACGGTGACCACGGCGAACCGCACCCAGAAGGCCAGGCGTCTATTCGAAACCCAGGCACCGACCGCATAGATCGTCATGAAACCAACAAACAGTAGTGAATAAAATTCCGATGCAGCGGTTAATGAACCAACGGTGATCATCGCGGTAAACACACTTGCCACCGTGATGGGAAAGCGCCGATACACTACTAATAGGGCTGCTATTGCCAGTGAGAAGACCTGGGCAGCGACCATATTCACGCCGGTATCCTCTAATATGGTGGTGAGCCGTAAAGCCTGCAAACTCAAGACCGAAACAAATGCGACGACCACTGCAAGAATCGTATCCGTGCGAAGCCAATTTTCGGGTAATTGACGGACAAATTCTGTGTCATTCGGGCGCTGTGAAGTTGCGGTGCGGCTACGGGATTTCAACATTCGGTCAGCCTTATGGTGTGGAAGCGACGGGGATATGATTGCACTACATCTTAGTCGCGTATGACAGGCGTGCCGATGGCCACAGTTACTCCTAGTTGTCCCACTGGTACATAGATAATGTGTGTCATATTTGCCGCCCATGGTTGTGGCCAGACAGGCAAGCTCTTTCACCACGAGGCCCCGCAAAATCGAGCTCGTAGCTCTTCGACCCCGCTTCCAAAAGACACCTTGTCAAAGCGGACACGTATATGGAAAACCATCGAACTCATCTCGTTGCTGGTTTGGCCGTCACCGTCTGTGGCGGTGAAGATGTAACTGAAGCATCAGAAGGTGGCGAAATAACTATCGAAGTATTTAACGGTTGTGAGGAAAGGGTCGCCGCGTCCGAGTTCTGGAAACACGTCCTAGAGACAGAGGACTGCACCATCACCCTCGAATAGGCCGACCCGGCACTAACCTTCTCCGGTTTGGCGGCTGGTGACTATGACTTCAACTTGGATGTTTGGAAACCAATGAAGATGCACTGATCGATGGCACCGACGAGCTAGCTGATAATGCGGATGCATTCGGTAAAACGATCATTGGTATTGACTCTGCTGCTGGTCTGTCTCAGAAAATTGAAAACGAAGTGATAGAGCATGATGTTTTTCGAGACGGAAACCGACGACTACGGCCCGATCGTTGAAGAGTGGGCCGCTGAAAACCCGGAGTACGTTGAGGGCCTGACCGACTAGCGGTGCACACGAAATAGCTTCATTGAGCGCGCACTTGTACTGTCGGATACCAAAAGTGGGATGACATTTCTGAGTACTGCGTGTCGATGGGCGTACTCGCGTTGTTCCTGAAAGACTTTCGAAAAACCGATGAACGAGAAGAACAATCCGGCGTATATCGAAACGTAGACCAGGACGGTCCAATAGATCGTTTCGACGATGCCGTCATGGGCCTGGAGGATGTCTCCAATGCCTGCAACACTTGTACTGGTGCCACCAGATATATCCTGTAGGAGCAGCAAGAACTCTGGCGACGCAAAGAAAAATGACATGGTGACCGGGATCGACCAGTTGACGAGACGACCGAAACCCGTGAGAAATCGTTCTTGCAAAGTGGACTTGATGAGCAGCATGACAGCAGTCAAGATAAAGAACGTGAGGGTCGTAAACAGCGTCAAGAACAACAAAAACCCGAGCTCACTGAAAATTGGCGTATAGCCAGCATCCGTTTGATGACCGGGCATCACGAAATGCAAGAGGACAAAGGCCAGGAGAAACGCTATAAGAGCGGTAGGCAGCATTCTTGCCAAAATTGCAATTCGGTGGCGAAACAGTGTTGGTGCCGAACTGGTCTGGCGCTCAGTAAAGATCCCCTCGAGTGCAATCCAAATGGTTCGTGGAGATTTCTCGAGGTAACCTGCCAGATCATAGATGGCGTTCAACGAATGTTCCACCGTGTCGAACTGCTCTGGGGAATATTCGTGGTGGTGTCTGGACGCGCCTGCGGTGCAATCGTCCTGACGTGTTGGATATTGTTCTTCGCCAGAGTCCTCAAGCGCAGATTCGGGGCCGGATACTTCGGCATGCTTATGGCTACGCAGTTTGCGCATTTTCAGTCCGACGGCCGAGTCGCGTCTGGAGTGCAACCTCTTCGGGAATAAACGTTGCCGCCAGTCAGTCCGACTTTGGCGAGTTTTCTCATGGTCGTCCATGGTCTCGCTAATTTCGAAGCGGAGCTCAGCTAATTCTTGGTCTGACGCGATGTCATCGCGTGCCCACATACTGTTTGTCATAACTGCATGTATATCAATTCCAGCGCCGGAATGGGTAGGGCACTCCTTCCTACTTGCGTTCCTTAGAAGTCTTCCATGCCTAAAGGATGTATTGCCCACTCGGTTGTCTCCGCGTGGCTTGCACCCGCCCCATAGACCCGTGCCAGTTCGGTGCGAGAACGGATGGCGAACTTCGAATAAATCCGAGTTAGGTGATATTGCACAGTTTTCTCAGCAATAAACAGGTGCCGAGCGGTTTCCCGGTTCGTGAGCCCTTGCACAACCAACTCTGCGATGGAGTGTTCTTGTGGGGGTGAGGTGTGCCGGCAGACTGGAGGACGCGGTTGGCGTCGCGGCCTTTGGCTCGGTGTCAGGGACCCGATATTGCCACATTCCCGTGGCTCGCAGTTCTTGGTTGCACAGATCTACCATGACGGTCGCGTTGACCGATGTGAAGAACTCGCGGGCACTAACTAAACGTGCCGCGGCTTCTTTGCGTCGCCCTGCGCGGCGCAGTATTTGTCCGTAGGAAAATAAATATCGCCCGTGATATGTGGCCACCCCATCTTGTGAAGTGAGCCGCAGCGCTTCCAAATACAGCGTTTCGACGCCGCTGCGGCCTTGTTACCGAGCCTGCCGGAAGACGCCAAGATCAAGCAGGGAGATGTGTATCTCTACCCGGGCCAAGTTGTGCCCCAGCGGATTGCTGAAGTCGTCTTGACTCATGAGGACCTGCTGTGGGCATGATCCATTGACGAAGCCGACCCCGACTCGGTGCTTGACGCAATCGAAGCCATGATGCGTCGCATGGCACAAAACGCCCAAACCCCAGCGGTCACAATTGAAACCGAAGAAGGCGATAGCTGGGTACTCAATGGTGGGGGACCGCGCATATTTGGCGACCGAGAAAACTTAGCTATTTGGCTGTCACGCGGTGAAACCGGGGACCTTGAATTCACTCAACCCGTCGAACAGCTCCCGGTCTGGGCATAAACGGTCGACTCCTCCGCACATTAGAAAACCTGTAAAGGAAATCATGTCTTCACCCATATTTGCTGCTGACCCTGTGAAAGAACGCCGCACTGCCGGCTGGGTCGCATTCATCGCCTGTGCAACACTCATTTTTGACGGTTACGACCTCACGATCTACGGCACGGTCATGCCCACCTTGCTCAACGATCCATCGCACATCGGCGCATTCGATGCTGGCAGCGCCGGTGCCTTAGGATCTTATGCCATGCTCGGTGTACTGGTCGGAGCTATCCTATGTGGAAGTATCGGGGATTACATCGGTCGTCGCAAGATCATCTTGTTTAGCCTCGCATGGTTCTCACTGGGCATGTTTGCGACCGCATTGACCACAACGGTTTTCTCCTTTGGACTCTTCCGGTTCCTCACGGGCCTAGGGTTGGGTGCCATCTTGGCAGCAGCCGCGACAACCATGGCAGAATTTGCGCCAGAGGGAAAGCGCAACCTCTACAATGCAATCGTCTACTCCGGAATTCCTGCAGGCGGGGTATTCGCGCCCTGATGGGGATCCTCTTGCTCGAGCCCTTGGGCTGGCGAGGACTATTCATGATCGGTGCCTTGCCCATCCTGCTGTTGCCTATCGCCTGGTTTAAACTCCCGGAATCACCGCAATGGCTGATGACTCGAGGCCACCGGCAGCGCGCGTTTGCCCTCGCCCAGAAGACGGGCAACGCACTCTATGAAGTACCCGCCAAAACCACGAACCCTTCCTTAGACGAAGCTGCGGATCAGCGCACCGGATTTGTCGCGCTTATAACCAAAAAGTATCTATTTGCTACAGCCATCCTGGGTTTCGTCTCGTTTTCTGGGCTGTTGCTGACCTATGGACTCAATACCTGGTTGCCGCGCATCATGGAAGGTTATGGTTACGACACGAATGGGTCGCTAACATTTCTCCTGATCCTCAATGGTGGCGCAGTAGTTGGCGCACTGATTGGTTCTAAATTGGCTGACAAATTCAGTCCACGACCAATTATCATCACCACGTTCACCATTGCCGCCGCAAGCCTGATCATGATGACCTTTCAAATGCACCTGGGCCTGCTGTTGGGCTTCATTGTCTTCGCCGGTGTTGCCGTCTTTGGAGCGCTGATGGTTGCCTTAGTCCCTAGACAGCCGGAGGACAAAGAACGTGAAGTGGACGCCGCTTCGATCGATCTGACTGTGAAACCATCCGACTTGAAAACGGTCAAAGCCTCATAGTGTCACGTTCAGGCGCGTTTGTCGGTCAGGCCGAAATACTCGGCGATCACAGTTGCGTCTAGGGAAGCCACTGCTTGTGGCGTGAGCTCTGGTTTCTTGGATGGATCCGGCAACCGGATAGCCTCCAAGACCAGCTGCACGGCGTCCCAGTCGATACCATTGAGGATCAACTCAGGTTGGGCCCACGCCAGGTTTGGGTACAGGGTGATCCACCCTGGGCCAGCGATACCGTTCGACTGATTCTGGACGAAGCGAAACGGCGCAGGATCATCGGCTTTGGCAGGCTGGACGAGGATCGGTGCGACGCCCGGAAGATGCAAGTTGTACCAGGCCTTATTACCGCGTTCCTCGGATTCGTTGATGGTGTCGCCGTTGGCGGCGTCAAGATATTTTAGGAATGCTGGGTCTTTGGTTTCCAAACTGTAGGTGTCGTAGCGCGAAAAGACCACGACTCTGCGAGGTTCATCCTTCGGATACCCCCATTCATCGGCCTCAATGATGTCTGTTGCGATATCCTTTGGATGCGGCAGCATCGGGTGCATATGGAATGGTTGCAGGCCCAACGCCCAGGCTCGATTTTCGTCCATGACAAAAAAGTTTTCGCCGGGAGCCGTCCAACCACGGCGGATCCGAAAGAAATCGTCCATGGTGTAGGAGACTCGGTCAGCGGCGTAGCCTTGCTGATCCAGGCTGGCCCAGGAGGTGTCTGGGTCTAATCGGGTGTATGGCACTTCGACGGTTGAGTCTGCGCCGAAAAGCTCCCCGCCGGTCGAGAATTTGAAGGTATCGGTGGGTTGGGCTGTCTGGTTCGTGAAGATGACGAGGGACCAATCGAGAATCGCCTCGTCGTGCCCTGCGGTGCCTAGGATCCCATGATCATAGGTATGAATACGCTGTATTCGTACCTGGCGTGCCAGATACGAGCGCAGCGCTTGCCCGGCGGTCCGTTGTAAAAACGCGGAAGGTAACAACCAGGCGGAAACGGCTCCGGGAGCCAAGAATTTGTGAGAAGCCAATAAGAAGTGGATGTATGCGTCGGCCAGTCCGGTGGGCCGGATCCCGGTGGCTTCCTCTGCACAATCTGCGGCCAGTACTTTTTGGTCTGAGGTTAGCCGATGGTGTGCTGTTGTCGGTGGCCGAGACAACACTAGGGTGGCCTTGGGTAGGTCAGCTGCGGACAGTCGCAAGAAGTTCAGATCATGAACCGTGAGGCCGGCCGGGGCCCAAAGATCGTGTGCCAGTGCGGCGAATTGTTCGTCAGGTTCGGCACCGTGTGCAGCACGGATTTCGAGGCCGCCGTCATGGTCGGGGGCATCGTGTAAGAGTGCTGAGAAGAAGATGCCTGACCCAACACAGGGATCGAGAAAGCTGATCTCACGCCCGGGGTGATAACGCAGTGCCAGACCCGCGATATCGCTGGCTATTTCAAATGGTGTGGCGCCTTGCTGGGAAGAGTGGTGTTGATCGTCGGAACGGAGTTTTTCTAGAAAGACTTGACCGGTTTGTCGAACAGACTCGGTACCAGTTATATCGAAGTCGAAACCTAGCACACTGCCTCCTTCCCGCTATTGCTATGGCACAACTGCCGGTAGCTCCCAACCCTAATCTGTCAAATTGAACACAACGGTGATATTTGCATTTGTGTAGTGAAAGTGAGAGCCACCGCAGAAATCGGTTGGACTTCTACGGTGGCTTGCAACAGTTTAGGTGCTTGCGGGGCCTAGCGGCCGGTACCGCCGTGCACGACAGCCTCTTCATCGGCGTCGAGACCGAACGCGCGGTGAATCTCCTGGACTGCTCCCGCTAATTTGTCTTCGGCGGTGACAACCGAGATGCGAATCTCGGAGGTCGAGATCAAGTCGATGTTGGCACCGGCGCGGTGCAGGGCATCGAAGAAGGTTGCTGAAACACCGGGGTTGGAGCGCATGCCGGCACCGATCAGGGAGATCTTGCCGATATTGCGCTGGTGGACGACGTCGTCGAATCCAATGCGCTCTTGAGCGTCGCGCAGTGCTGCGATAGCGGTTTTGGTTTGGTCCAGTGGCACGGTGAAGGAAATATCTGTTGCCCCGGCCCCTGCACGTGATGGGTTTTGGACAATCATGTCAATGTTGGTTTTGGCAGAGGCAATGACTTGGAAGATGTCGGCGGCTTTGCCCGGAATGTCTGGGACCCCGACGATGGTAACTTTTGCTTCAGAGGTATCGTGTGCGAGACCGGAGACGATTGGCTGTTCCATGGGTTGGCCTTCTGGTAGTTGGACGATGTCATCTTCATCTGGGATCACCCAGGTGCCTTCGTGATCAGTGAAGGAAGAACGGACGTGGAGTTTGACGCCGAATCGGCGGGCGTATTCCACGGCACGTAGGTGCAGGATTTTTGAACCGGAGGCGGCCAATTCGAGCATTTCTTCGGAGGAAATTTCATCAATTTTGCGGGCCGCAGGTACGACTCGAGGATCGGCGGAGAAAATACCGTCGACGTCGGTGTAGATTTCGCACGCATCGGCGTCCAGTGCAGCTGCTAGCGCTACCGCGGTGGTATCGGAACCGCCGCGGCCCATCGTAGTGATGTCCTTGGACTCGGGCGACATGCCTTGGAACCCCGCAACGATGGCCACGTTCCCGGCGTCGATGGCTTCACGAATACGTGTGGGGGAGACCCTGGTGATCCGAGCCTGACCGTGGTAAACATCCGTGAGCATACCGGCCTGGGAGCCGGTGAAGGACTGTGCTCGCGAACCGCTGGCGTCGACCGCCATGGCCAATAACGACATGGAAATGCGTTCACCCGACGACAAGAGAATGTCCATTTCGCGTGCGGGAGGATCGTCGGTAATTTGGCCGGCGAGATCGAGTAAGTCATCGGTGGTATCGCCCATCGCAGAGACGACGACAACTACTTGGTGGCCGGCACGCTGGGTAGCGACCACACGGCGGGCAACGCGCTGAATTCCTGCAGCATCAGCCACAGAAGAGCCGCCGTATTTTTGGATGATCAGGCTCATAGGTACTCTCGGGTAGACAATTGGAATTGTCTTTAAGTGTAGCGGTTTCGCTACGTGGTCTCGCCGAGTTTGCGACGTCCTTCAAATGCGCGGCCTAACGTCACCTCATCGGCGTACTCGAGATCTCCACCTACGGGCAGGCCTGAAGCCAGCCGTGACAAGGTGATCCCGACCGGCGAGAGCATACGGGTCAGATAGGTTGCGGTGGCTTCACCTTCGAGGTTTGGGTTGGTGGCGAGGATGACTTCTTTGACGGCTTCATCTTGGAGCCGGGTCAAAAGTTCGCGGACACGCAGCTGATCGGGGCCGATTCCGCCGATGGGGTTGATGGCCCCGCCGAGCACATGGTAGCGGCCGTTGTATGTTCGGGTGCGTTCGATCGCGATGACGTCCTGAGATTCTTCGACGACGCACATCAGGCCGGTGTCTCGGTGCTCATCTCGGCAGATGGCACAGACACTGTGTTCGGACACGTTGAAGCAAATTTCGCAGAGCCTGATCTTGGCTTTGACGTCGGTAATCGCATCGGCCAGCGCAATCATGTCGGATTCGGATGCTTCGAGTATATGAAAGGCGATGCGTTGGGCAGATTTGGGGCCGATACCCGGGAGCCTGCCGAGCTCATCGATAAGACTTTGGACTGCACCGTCGTACACGTTGGTGCCTTTCTTTCGTTACGGTTTAAAGTTTTGGTGAGCCGTCTGCGTTGCGTTCTTCAACGAGTCGGCCGTTGAGGACATTCTCAACAACACTGCGACCGGCGAGTCCGGAGTCCTCAATGATTTCGTCGTCTTCAGAGGCGTAATCGTCGTCATCGTCATCCGGGGTTTTTTCCTCTTGCGGTGCCGTTTCCGATTCTGAACCGGATTGTGGCTGGCCGCCATATTGGGCCACCATGTCGGCGAAACGCGAGCCGGAAGCTGGTTTGGGGCTGTCCTGTTGTGGTTTTTTACCGGAGCTCCCGGGGATGACGTCACCGAAGCGCCGTTGGAATTCTTGTCGCAGCTCAGCTTCGGATTTTGCAAATGCCGGGATGACCGGTTCTTCGGCTTGTTCATTGCGCGGGATGAACCCAGCGTACCCGTCTGATGCGACGGGGTCCGGACCTGTGGCGATTTCAGGTTCGGAAGACGACGGTTCTTCAACTGGTGCAGGTTGCTGCGGCGCAGACTGCTGGGTTTCAGCTGGTTCCGCCTGTTGCGGTGGTTGTGGGGTCGCCGAATTTTCCGGAGGCTGTGGGTTCCAGGGGTCTTCATTCGGCATCCACTCATCATCATCTGGGGGACCCCAGTTTGGGTCTGGCTCTCCCCAGTCAGGTTCTGGTTGGCCCCACGCCTGGTCGGGCTGGCCGGTGCCCCAACCAGCGACCCCGGTGGCGGGTGGCTGCGGGTGGATTGGAGCAGGCTGGGGTGCTGACTGTGGCGCGGGCCGTGGTTGGGATTGCTGCGGTGGCTGCGCTGGTTGTTGTGGTGGCTGAGGTGATGATGGCTGTGCCGAAGCCTGCGGTGTCGGGTCTGCTGCATTCTGCGGCGCTACCGGCGGAGCAGGTTGTGCCGGGTTTTGTGGGGGCCGCTGTTGTTCGGCAGCAGAAGGTTGTTCCGGCCGGGCCTGCGGGCGCTGTCGAGCTGGCTGAGGCTGTTGCCGAGCCGGGCGGCTAGAACCTTTTGGGGAACCACCATCCGGTGTACCGGAGATCAGGTCGAGCTCCGGTTGGATGCCCAGTACATGGTTGAACCCTGCGGAGAGTAGGTTGGCGCCCCCGCGCATCTGCACTGTATTCCGGGCGCCATCGTTATCGAAGCCAATGGTCAACAACTTGCCGTCGAAACCTACAACCTGGGCGTTGCCGTTGACCGTCATCCAGATAAGGCGGGATTCGTTCTTCAAGAACTCCAGCACTTCTGGCCATGCACGACGAGCCATCTCAACCTGTGATGGCTGCTGGGCTGCTCGCTGTTCGGTGGGTTGTTCTGGCGTGGCCGGTGCTTGAGGCGGCACCGCGACTTCAGGAACATTCGATTGCACAGGTTGTGCGGGCTGGTCGTTTACTGGTTCGGCCTGCTGTGGCTCCGGTGTCGGTTCAGGTCTCGCCTGTGGTTCCGGCTGCCGTTCTGGCCGTGGCGCAGGTTGCGGCTGAGCAGCTGGCTGTTGTGGTTCAACAGCGGACTGTTCTTCCGATGCTTCCTCTGCCTCGCGTTCGCGGAGCAGGGCCGCACGGGCCGCTGCGGCTCCGGATAGACCGGTTTCCTCAGCAGGCGCTGCGGCTTGCGGCGCTGGTTGACGTGGCTGCGGATTACCAGCGGACGCTTCAGGCACGCCGCCGTATTCGATACGCCGTTCCAGGCGATCCATACGGGCAGCCAAGCCACGCTCGGTTTCGTCGGTGGCAGGCAACATGAGTCGTGCCATCAACAATTCCAGGTGCAAACGTGGGGACGTGGCGCCATTCATCTGCGTTAGGGCAGCGGCCGTAATATCGGCGGCTCGAGAGACCTCTGCGGCGCCAAGTTGCTGGGCCTGGGCTCCTAGCCGTCGAAGTTGGTCTTCGGGCATCCCGTGGAGAATCCCCGCGGCTTGTTCAGGTGCAGCGCGAACAATGACCACATCACGGAAACGCTCCAGGAGATCCTGCACAAAACGCTCTGGATCTTGTCCGGATTGGACTACTTGATCCACCACTCGAAACACCGTGGGGGAGTCTTCAGCAGCCAGGGCGTTGACGACGTCGTCCAGCAGGTTTTCAGGGGTGAAGCCGAGCAGGTTGACGGCGAGATCGTAGCTGACGCCTTCTTGCGTCGCTCCCGCAAGGAGCTGATCTAATACCGAAAGTGTGTCACGCACCGAACCGCCACCGGCACGAATGACCAGGGACAAAACGCCCGGGGCGATGGGGATCTGTTCGTATCCGGCCAAGGTTTCCAGATACTGCATCAGTGGCTCTGGCGGCACCAACCGGAATGGGTAGTGGTGAGTGCGCGAGCGGATCGTACCGATGACCTTATCCGGCTCGGTTGTGGCAAAAATAAACTTGATGTGTTCAGGCGGTTCTTCAACGATCTTCAGCAGCGCGTTGAAACCAGCCGGAGTCACCATATGGGCTTCGTCAATAATGAAGACCTTGTACCGGTCACGAGTCGGCGCAAATGTGGCGCGCTCACGCAGGTCACGGGCAT
>NZ_JAKDKW010000068.1 GCF_030453185.1 Yaniella sp.
CTCCAGCAGAAGCATCACTGCATGAGAGACCATGTGACGGCCTGCGTTGTACTAGGGCATGTCTCCCAACTATTTTGCCAGGGTAGGCAGAATTGGCGATGTGACTGATGTATCGCGGTTTCGTGTGTTTTCTGATGAGCAATGGGCCATTCATGAGCCGTTGCTGCCACCGAACCAAGGCAGGTAGGTCGTCTCTTTGGTGAGCATCGCCATGTTGTAGAAGATATCGCTTACCGGTACAGAACCGGGGCCGCCTGGCGGGATTTACCGTCGAAGTTTGGGCCATGACAAACCGTGTGGAAACGTCACCGAAAATACGCCCAAGGGTGGTCGACCATCCGCCTTGGGCACTGAGGCGTATAAGGGCCGCCACGTCGTGGAAAACCACTTCGGATAGATCAAACAATGGCGGGGCATTGCCACCCGATACGACAAACTGGCCATCACCTACCGGGCCGGACTCCTCCTGGCCGCGGCCCTCGCCTGGATATGACATTAGGAGACATGCCCTAGCCGAGTCTCAGCGGGGTGATGTTTTCTTCCGCGCAAGACGATTGATCACCAGCAGAGCTGCACCGACGGCCAATGTTGCAAGTGCTACGAGAATATTGCGCGTTTGGTGCGCTCCAGTTTCAGCAAGTTCGCCCGCAGCCTCCACCCGTGGATCTTCCTCCACTCGAGTTGCCTCATCCGTTGAGCTTGGCAGCTTCTTGACGGACTCTTGAACTTCTTCAATTTCCTGTTCAGGTTGTGGCGCTTCCGGTGTTGGTTCGTCAACAGGGCTCGGTTCTACTGGCGGTTCCTCGGCTGGCGGACCTTCCAGGGGCGGTTCCTCAACCGGTGGCTCTTCAACCGGAGCTTCAGGAGGGGCCGGCGGAGTCTCTGGTTCAGGCGGCGGATCTGTTTGGGTCTTCTGCCAGTTGAGTTCTAACTCGGTATCAGCCTGGTCTGTTGTTGCATCGACCATCACAATGGTCTGAAAACGTCGTTGGGCATCTGGTTCAGGAGTGATAAGGCGTCCGGTATAGCCAAAGTCTGTTGATTCCGCGGAAATGTGCACTCCCCCGGTTTCGGTATCTCCTGGCACATGTACCCACAGTTCCTCGGCACGAACCGGTTGACTGGTGTCGACTTCGTTTCCTGTTGCATCCAGCATGGTCAGATTTGCAATCTCGACTGCTGCGTTGGTGGAAGTCAGCTCTAGATCTACCTGCTCGGTAGAAGCATTGAGCGCAATGGGCCCTAAGATCTGGTCCTCCTCGTCTTGTATGACGTCATGCAGAGCCTCGGGCGGTCCGACCTCGGCATCAGTCGCATCGACGAGCGTGACGCTGGCTTGAACCTCGTGTTCGCTCAGACCTGTGTTGTCAGGTCCGGTGAAGTAGTCGAATACCGTTTGAACGTTGCGTGCTGAGGCTTCGGAGACGGACTGACTACTGTGTGCCGCGCTGTCGATCTTGAGTTTCCCGTCGGGAACGAAATCGTCGGTGAAGTGCCAGATCGCGGCCTGTGTTGCGGCAACTGCTTCTGCCTCGGTGAGCTCAGTTATGCCGGTGTTGTTCGCCAGTTCGTCAAGGCTCAAGGTTGGATGTGAATTTCGGAGAATCCAGGCAACGTACTCGCGTACCTGCGGGTCAGTTTTGAAATTATTATCTCCGGTGAATTCGTCCCAGCCGGTCACCGCGGATCGGTGATCGGGATCTGCTGCCTGAACCCAGTATTCGATGCAGTAGGCCAGGATCGATTCGTCATCCACGACGACCGAGCGGAGCGTTGGCGAAACGCCGTTCACGGTCAGACCATACTGATAATCCTCCGCTGGTCCCATGACGGCTGTGTGGTCCTCGGCTATATCAGCAGTTTGGGCAGCAGAAGCGGTACCGGGTATAGCAAAGGCTGCGCCACTAAGCGAAACCACTGCTAGGGATGCCAAAAAGGTATATCTCAAAGGTGTGTCCTTTTACTCATGTCGATTGCCCTCTGCAATCTGTGTGAGTCCGACACTAAAGAAAACCGTGTTTCCGACACACCAGGGATCTGTCAGACCTGTGGATAACGGACCCGCCGCAGCGATCTCCACGCCGGTTGGCGGTGCATTAGCTCTGCGCCGTCAGCTGTCTATTCCGAGCGCGGTGGTCGATACTGGCGAACACCAGAGCGGTCAGTGAGAACACGATCAGCACAGCCATAGCCAGCTGGAACGCCCCGGCGTAGGCAGCTACCGACGCCGGATCGGTTGGGTCTGGCAGTCCCGTGGTGTCCCGGGGAACCGCGGCAACCATGGCGTAAAAGATGGCCGACCCGATGGCAATACCGATGGCGTTCCCCAGGCGTTGACCTACCTGTTGGAAGGATCCAGCGACTCCGCCTTGGCTAACCGGTACCTCGATGAGGGTGCGCATTTGATTGGCAGACATGATGAACCCCGGTCCTATACCAGCTATGGCTAAGACGATGGCCATTGCCAACGGGTTATGTTCTGGTGGGACGAATGCAGAGATAGCCACCAAACCGATGAGGGCCACGATAAAAATTGCGAAACCCCAGATCACCAGTGTCGTGGCATGGCGAAACGTATAGCGGCCGGTCACAGCAGCCACGATGGCCGAAATGAGCGCAAACGGAACCGTGATGAGGCCGACCGCGACCGGATCATGGCCGAGCCCCTGTTGGTTGAATAGCGTCATAACTAAGAACATAGCCGGCATGGCACTGAACCACAGTGTGGTGATGATGACGCCGTTGCGGTACGACGAGTAGGCAAACAGGGTGAAGTCCAGTACGGGACTCTTACCCGCTGCTCGATATCGGTTCTCCCATCGAACAAACGCCAGAGCGACCACGATACCGAGTGGTAGGAAAAGCCAGCGCGCAGGGTGGTCGCCGGAACCGGTGGTGAGTACAAACGGCAGCATGACAAAGAGGACCGCTACCGCCATGAGGGTGACACCCACGGGGTCTAGGTCTGCGTCACCGGCGTCGGGTTGAGCGGCAGGAATGAGCCACAGGGCCAATGGAATGAGGAGTAAGGCAAGCGGCACGTTCATGCCAAAGGTCCAGCGCCAACCAAGCTCTGAGCCGAAGCTACCCAAAAAGAGGCCCCCGATGGTTGGGCCAAAAGCAGTCCCCAGGCCGATTGATGCCCCGAAGATACCGAACGCTTGGCCGCGAGCCTGACCTTGGAACAGGGTTTGGACCATCCCTAAAACTTGGGGCATCAACATGCCGGCCGCAATCCCCTGGAGTATGCGAGCAATCACTAGGAAAGAGGCGGTCGGCGCCAGTGCCGCGGCAAGCGATGCGACGGTGAATGTCACCAGCCCGATCATAAACATGGCTTTGCGGTTCCACTGGTCCCCGAGTCGTCCGGAAGGCACCAGGGCGATGCCGAAAGCCAACACATAACCGGCAACGACCAGCCCGGTTTGGGTCGGTGTGGCGCCGAGCGTTTCTTCCAAAGGGGTCAAGACAACGTTGACTTTGACCACATCGAGAATGGTCAAAACCGCTACGGATGCGGCTACGGCAAAAGGTATCCACGGCGAACGCGCAGCACCAGGGTGTTGGACAGTCACCAAGCCAGGCTAACCTATCGCTACACTTTGAAACAGATCAGCCACATGATGACCAAAGGGAGCAAACTATGGTGTTGGAGCAGCAAACTTGCCCGTGTGGGACGTCCAAGGACTATGCCGACTGCTGCGGCCCGGTACTTGCTGGGCAGCGAGCTGCTTCAACGGCCGAAGCGCTGATGCGCTCCCGCTATACGGCCTTTGTGCTTGGTAATGATGCCTATCTTGCGGCCAGTTGGCATTCCCAGGCGCGTCCGGATGACGCTTCGGCACCGACAGGCATTGACTGGCGAAGGTTGCGCATCCGCGATACACAGGGCGGCGGACCGGACGATGAAACCGGCGTCGTAGAATTTATCGCCCACTTTCGTACTGCGGATGGTAGCCGCGATTTCCTACATGAGCGCTCTGAATTCGTTCGTGAGAACGGGCACTGGGTGTATGTTTCCGGTGACATTTTATAACCGAAGCGCTCTACAATAGCTTCATGAGCTACGTACACGTGATCGGGACCGGTGGCACCATTGCCTCCCGTGCAGAAGCTGGTGGGTCGGTCGTTGCGGATTCGGCAGAGCAGGTTTTGGGGAGCCTCGGGCTGTCCACCGGAGTCACCACCGAAGACGTCTTGCACATCAATTCGTTTCATCTCACGTTTGCCGATCTGTTGACCATCCATCACGCGGTACACGCCGCATGTGCACGTCCTGAAGTCTCCGGGGTCGTCATCACCCACGGAACCGACACCATGGAAGAGACCGCGTTTTTCTTGTCGCTGCTGCACGATGCGGACAAACCCGTGGTGCTAACCGGCGCCCAGCGGGCCGCGGATCTGCCCAATACTGACGGTCCAGAAAACCTGCGCCAGGCAGTGGAAGCTGCCGCTTCTGCCACGATGCGCGGTGCTGGAGTGGTGATCGGTTTCGAAGCAGAATTTCACGCTGCCCGCCACACGCGAAAGCGACATACCCTGGCAACCACTACATTTTCCGGTGGCACACTGATTGCGCAGTACCATAACGACGTCCTGACTCGTCTGGCCACCGCAGTCCCATACCCGGTCCTGGATGCCCCGACAGCCGACTTTGCTGAGTTGAACATTCCGGTGATCGATGCTGCGCCGGGGAGTACCGCTGAGCTCTTCAATGCGGCGCTGGCGTCGGGTGCCGATGGCATTATGCTCCAGGGCGTTGGCGCTGGCAATGCGCCCCCGGTCTTTACCGACGCTGTACAAGCTGCGGTGGCGGCCGGCGTGCCCGTCGTGCTATCCACCCGGGTTCCAACGGGTCCGGTTGCCGCGATCTATGGCAATGGCGGCGGGGTCACGCTGTTGGATTCCGGTGCGCTCAGCGCCGGTCAGCTCAATACTTATCAAGCTCGCATGTTGTTAGCCGTTCTGCTGGCCCAAAAGCTACCGGCTGGCACGTTGCGCGCCAGGTTCGAAGCCCAAACCCTGTAAGGAGCACTATGAATACCGCCCAGGAACTGCTCGAGATCACAGACCATCTGAAAGAGCTGGCGGTCACCAATCGGCAGGTCGTTGTCGTCACCGGAGCAACCGGTGGCATCGGTCGCGCCATCGTGGAAGATTTAGCCCATGACTACGCGATCGTCGCACAGGGGCGCGATAAACCCAGACTGGCTCAGTTGGCCAACCTCGGACAACAAATTTATCCAGTCCAGTGCGACCTGACCGATACTGGTGCGCTTGCGGAAACTTTCGGACTCCTACCGAAAGTTGATGCGCTGATCAACGCGGCGGCCATCGCCCCGCGGTACGCATTTGACGATGCCACAGCTGAAATTTGGTCCGACGTCATGCACTTAAACGTCACCGTTCCGTCCGAGCTCACCCGGATCTTGCTGCCACAATTGCGTGCGTCAACGGGCACGATCGTGTATTTGGGATCGGGCGCCTCGCGGACGACGTCGCCACATAATGTCGTCTATGCGGCTTCGAAACACGCGCTTCAAGCCCTGGCCGACGGGGTGCGAATGCGTACCGAAGCGGATCGTATTCGGGTAGCAACGGTGGCGCCGGGGCATGTGGATACGCCGATGATCGAATGGGACGATAACTACCCGCTGGTACTGCCGGAAACGCTGATTCAGCCGGCCACCGTGGCGCGCACTATACGCCACGTGATCGAAGCCCCCGAGGACACTCAGATCACTGAAGTTTGGGTCAGACCTCGAGCCGAGGCCTAACCCAAACCGCTGCGATCAGAAGCTCTCTAGGCGTAGAGCGGATTATTTGCGGGGTCGACGCCTTCACCCTGGCGGACCGGACCGGGAGCTGTGCCATCGCCAAATGGTGAGCCACCGAGTTCTTGTCGTCCGTGGTTGGTCAACCATTCCGTGAGGACCGGACCGTTCGGCACAATGCCGGTGGGGTTAATATCCTGGTGCACGATGTAATAGTGGTCCTTGACCTGCTGGAAGTCCACGGTGTCACCGAAGCCCGGAGTCTGGAATAGATCGCGAGCATAAGCCCACAGTGCTGGGAATTCGATGAGCTTATTGCGGTTACATTTGAAGTGGCCGTGGTACGCGGGGTCAAACCGCACCAGCGTGGTAAAGAGGCGAACGTCAGCCTCAGTAATATGCTCGCCCATCAGATAGCGGCGGGTGGTGAGTCGTTCTTCCAACCAGTCCAGGGCGGTAAAGAGTCGATCATAGGCTTCGTCATAGGCTTGCTGTGAACCGGCAAATCCTGCACGATACACACCGTTATTGACCTCGGTGAAAATACGTTTGATCACCGAAAACATTTCATCAAGGTGCTCTTCAGGCAGCAGGTTTGGTGCGCCGTCGCGGTGGAACTCGCTCCACTCGGTGGAGAAATCGAGGGTCATTTGTGGGTAATCGTTAGTCACTACACCGCCGGTTGGGATGTCTACGATTGCCGGCACCGTGATGCCACGCGGGTAATCAGGGAAGCGTTTGAAATAGTTCTCTTGGATACGTTCGGTCCCAAGGACCGGGTCGACGCCGCCCGGATCAAGATCAAAAGTCCAGGAATTAGAGTCGTGGGTTGGGCCGGGGGTTCCCAGTGAGATGGCGTCTTCGAGCCCGAGTAGACGCCGCACGATGATAGTGCGGTTGGCCCATGGACAAGCACGCGCGGCAACCAGGCGGTAGCGACCAGCTTCCACGGGCCAAGCTTCAGCGCCGTCAGTCAACCCGGTGGTCAGAGAACCAATCGTGTTGTACTCGTAATGCGCTGCCGCTCGATGGGCGGCAGGCTCTGCGACAATTCGGTCATTAATGTAGTTGGTGTCGCGGGTAAAGGGTTTGCCGGGTGTGGAGTATCCAGAATTTTGTTTTGATTCCATAGACTTCAATATATGAGTTCTTCAACCACACTGGCTAGTAGCCAGTTCACATTCCGAGTCACCCAAAATAATCCGTCCGGTATGACACTGAGCGGGACCAACACGTATGTGCTTGGTGCACCGGACGCACAGACCGTGGTCATCGTCGATCCGGGCTTCCACGACGGCGCGGCCGAGCATGCCGATGCCGTGGCAGAAGTCGTCGGCGACCGAAGCGTCGAATTGATTTTGGTGACCCACCACCATTTTGACCACACCGGAGCGGTGGAAACCTTCCACGAGCGCTTTGGCGCCCCCGTTCGCGCCGTCGATGAACAATGGTGCCGGCAAGCTAACGTCCTCGTAGACAACGAAGTCATCTCCGCAGCCGGCACGCAGATTAGGGTGGTCGCTACCCCGGGGCACACCTCTGATTCGGTATCTTTCTACTTGCCCGAAGACAACACTGCACCGCATCCGGGTGGCACGGTCCTGACCGGGGACACCATTCTGGGCGAAGGGACCACGATGTTGGATTATCCCGACGGCACGCTCGATGACTATCTGCAGTCGATGAACACACTTGGCGATTTGGAAGGTGCCGGACGCCAGGTGGCCGTGCTACCTGCACACGGGCCGACGTTAGATTCGGTAGCCCGCACGGCTCAAGACTATTACGACCACCGTATGGTTCGGGTCGATCAGCTCCGTGAGCTCATCGCAGACTATCCTCCGATTCCGACCCCGGTGGACTGGGAATCCGTGACGGTGCACGATCTGTCGATGCAGCTGTACCCGAAACTGCCGGATGTGGTTCGCGTGCCGGCGAAGAAAACGTTGGCAGCTACGCTGGAATATCTTATGCACAACACGAAGGAGTAACGCGTGACTATTATTGTGGGCTATACGGAATCGGCTGCGTCCAAGGCGGCTTTAGACTTCGGTTTGGATCTTGCCGCCAAGTTGTCGATGAATTTGGTGGCTGTCAACGCCGGGCCAGGTTCTGAGCACCGTGCTGAATCCGAACTGACGCGTGCCGAAACCGAACAGCTTGAGCAGTATCTGGCCAATTTCCAGGTGCAGACCGAATTGCGGCAGTATGCGCGGGGGCGTTCCACCGCCGATGAGTTCAAAGACATTGTTGCTGAACTGAACCCGTATCTGGTGGTCATTGGTGGCGCCAAACGCTCAGGGTTCGCAAAATTCATGATGGGATCGGTTGCCGACGAGCTGTTGCGCGAGTTGCAAGCCCCGGTCTTAAGCGTCAAAGTTCCCGAACCATCGGTGGCATCGAACACACGGGAGTAAAACCATGGACATCCTTGTGCAGCAGTCGGACATCACAACCGTTACTGTCGATGCAGTCGTCAACGCCGCCAATACCACACTGCTAGGTGGTGGCGGCGTTGACGGCGCTATTCATGCGGCCGGTGGCCCGGGAATTTTAGCGGCAACCAAGCACCTGCGGAACACCTCGCTGCCAGAAGGTCTACCCACCGGAGAGGCGGTGGCCACCACCGCCGGCAAGCTGCCAGCTCGCTGGGTCATCCATACGGTAGGGCCGGTCTATTCGGCGAGCACAGATCGCCGTCATCAATTGGTGAGCGCGTATCGTCGAAGCTTAGAGGTCGCCGATGAACTTGGCGCCACGTCTGTTGCGTTCCCAACCATTTCGGCCGGCGTATACGGTTGGCCGCATGAGGACGCCGTGGCGGCCGGGGTGGAAACCGTCCAAGCAATGGCCGACCAGGTGTCAGTCGACACGGTCATTTTCGTCCCTTTTTCGCAAGAGATGAAAACACTGTATGACAACTACCTGGCCGGCTAAGCGCTAGTCCTTGCGTGGAGCCTCGTCCTCCCGGACGCGCTCAAACTCCTGGGTTTGGTCGGTCTTCTGCTCGTCCTGGGTATCGTCACCGTCTTGAACGTCGAGCTCATCGGTATTTTGTAGACGTTCCCGATACGCTTCCTCACCAGGACCAGCCATATCGGCGCCGCGCTCGATGGCCGCAACCGAGCCGGTATACATTGAGCCGTCTTCCGAGGGCTGTGTGAGCGGTACAGACGACGTATCCGGTCCAGTTTCTTTCAGACCATCATCGGTTTCCTTCTGCACGGTAGGGATCCAACCGCGTTCAACCGGTGGTTCACTGCCGCGCCGGGAGCGCACCTTCCCGGTATCTACTTCGGGAACGGCACCAAGATCCCAGGGCGTACGAGACTGAGATTTCGATTCTTTGGACTCTGTGGTGGTCCCCCGGCTTGCTTCAGGCGCTTCAATCTCTGGAGCTGGTCCTGCTGGCAAATTCTCAATTCGCATCACGTTCATGGCCATCGGGTGTTCCTCCGAGACAAACCGGATCATGTCCTCACGTACCAGGCACTGCAGATCCCAGAGTTCACCGGCGTTACGAGCCGATACTGCAGCTCGCAGCGTAGCTCGGTCTCCAGCGATATCTAAGACCTGAATCGACAGATCGCGGCCATCCCAGAGGTCAGATGACTCAACCAGTGCTCTCAAGCGGGCGCGCAACGCATCAACTGGCACACGCCAGTCGAGCTCAAAGTCGATGCCCGCTGAGATCTCGGTCCCAACGCGGGTGTAGTTTTCAAACGGTGTGTTTGTGAAGTATGAGGAAGGGTAGATGATGCGTCGACCATCCCAAATTTTCAGCACCACATACGACATGGTGATGTCTTCAATCGTGCCGTAGTAGTCGTCCATCACTACGACGTCACCCACGCGAATCGCATCGGTAAAGGCTAACTGAATACCGGCAAAAACGTTCGTCAACGTCGTCTGCACAGCTAAAGCTGCTACGACCGAAACTAAACCGGCAGATGCCAGCAAACCAGCACCGAGGGCACGAACTTGTGGGAAGGTCAGTAGGATCGCGGAGATGGCGATCACGACGATAATCGTGCTCAGGACCCGTTTAATGAGCTGCATCTGCGTCTTGATGCGGCGTCCGCGACGATCTTCGGTGGTGGATTCTTCGTACCGGAGCTCTACTCGACGCTGCACTACGTTAACAACTCGCAGGGCCAGCCAGGCGAATCCCGCTACCGTACCGATCAGCGTGAGAAACGCTAGGAGTTCGAAAAGAACAAAGTCCCGACCAGACAGGCCCAGGCCAACCCGAGCGCCCAGGAAGCCCATTGCGGTAAAAGCCGGTACGAGGACAATTTTCAAATGCGTTCGCATTCTCGGTCGGGTACGCAGCATGACACGCACCCCCAGCGCAATAAGCGCCGTCAAGACCAGCCCACTCAGGACGCCAATGGCCATATTCAAAATAACGCCGAATATTGGGCCCAGGGACTCAATATTTTGTACCGCGGAATCCTGCACATCTTCGGGGACAGCATTTTCCATATCCGGCACGGAAGGCGATTCTGTCGGCTCGCCCGGGCCCTCTTCGGTTCCAAATCGCAACATAGGCTCCATTCTGCCAGTGACAACTGAACTAAAGCTCAAAACGGCTACACTAACAGTCATGCTGAACATCACTGATTTGCGCAACACCACCTATGATCCAGCGACCGTGATGCCGCGAGCTAAGCTCGAAGTTTCGGATGCCTCGGCGGTCGTTCAACCCATCATTGACCAGGTACGACGCCATGGTGTTTCAGCAGTCCAAGACCTCACCGAACGCTTCGACGGGGTCCGACCCGACAGCCTTCGCGTACCGGCTGAAGCCATGGTCAAAGCGCTAGAAGAACTCGACGACGATGTTCGCGTCGCGCTAGAAGAATCCATCGCCCGTGCCCGTGCCGTGCACGCTGCGCAACTCCCACCTGACACAGTCGTGCCCCTGGCCGATGGTGCCAGCGTGGAAAACCACTGGGTCCCCATCCAACGGGTTGGCCTCTATGTTCCGGGCGGTCGAGCAGTCTATCCGTCGTCGGTCATTATGAATGTGGTGCCAGCTCAAGCCGCCGGAGTTCCCGGCCTGGCTATTACTTCTCCCCCACAAACCGAATTCGGTGGGCTCCCCCACCCGGTCATTTTGGCAGCTTGCCAGCTCCTTGGCGTTGACGAAGTGTACGCGACCGGTGGGGCACAAGCGATTGCCATGCTCGCACTGGGTGCTGACGACGAGACCGGGCAGACCGTCTGTGAGCCCGTTGATCTGATCACCGGTCCAGGAAATGTTTATGTTGCCGCCGCCAAACAGGCTTTCTTCGGCCAGGTTGGTATCGATGCCGTTGCGGGACCATCAGAGATTCTGGTGCTGGCCGATGACACAGCCAATCCCGAATGGGTCGCAACTGATCTCATTTCGCAATCCGAGCACGATCCGCTCGCGGCTTCTGTGCTCGTTACCGATTCCATGAAATTGGCCGAAGCCGTCGTCGCTGAAATTGATGCCCAGGTGCCCGGTGCGCCCTTGGAAGACCAAATTCGTGAGGCGCTGACCGGGCAACAATCCGGCGTATTGGTCGTGGACTCAATGGACGATGCGATCGACGTGGCCAACGGTATCGCCACCGAACATTTAGAGATCCAAACAGCAGATAACGAAGCGGTTCTTGAACAGATCACCCACGCCGGGGCAATCTTCATGGGCCCGTATTCTCCTGTCCCACTTGGCGACTACTCCGCCGGTTCGAACCACGTCCTGCCCACCTCTGGCACAGCTCGGTTCTCTTCCGGACTCAACACCGCGTCCTTCCTGCGCCTACAACAACATATTCGATACAACAAAACTGGCCTAGAGCCCATAGCAAAGGGCATCGAAGCACTCGCTGCTTCCGAGGGGTTGCACGCGCATGCGGAAGCTATCGCGCGCCGATTTGAATAAATGTGACAATCCCAACTGTCACGCGCAGACGAAATAAGCTAGTCTAGTTTTCAGAATCACGAGCTCTTACCGTTTCGTAGCCCTGGCTGGTAAGACGGCAACCCTCCCACGTTGTAGTGGGGTGCCCCAGGTGATGATTCGGCCACACGGAAAACGCCGTGTCTGGCAAGTACAGCGTTCGAGCGTATATCGGGCGCGAAATATAGAAGGCATGATTGTGATGACTACCTTGCAAGCCCACGAAACTCATACCACCGCCCAACTCTCCAACGACGTCTCCCCTTTATCGCTGCGCAGCGCATTCGGACAGTTTCCATCCGGTGTGGCAGCTCTAGCTGCCTCTACAGATCGCGGCCCTGCCGGCATGGCCGCCTCGTCATTCACGGTAGGCGTTTCACTCGACCCACCCCTGGTGTCCGTGGCCATTCAAAATAACTCCGAAACTTGGCCTACGCTGCAAGATTCTGACTCGATCGGCATCTCGATCTTGGGTGAGGGACAAGGTCCTATTGCACGTCAGCTCGCTGCCAAAGGTATCGATCGGTTCGAGGGGCTCGACCTTGAGGCCCACGGTCCGTCAATTTTCATCAACCACGCAGCCCTGTGGTTAGATACGACCGTCTACGCTCAATACCCAGCCGGTGACCACGTCATGGTGCTACTGCAGGTCAACAACCTGGCAGA
>NZ_JAKDKW010000017.1 GCF_030453185.1 Yaniella sp.
AGCGAATCCGGTGCTGAGGACGGCACCGAAGCTGGTGCTGAAGATGGCACCGAAGATGGTACTGAAGACGGCTCCGAAGATGGTACTCCATCAGTTTCAGTTGAGCCGGATTCTGTGAATCCTGGTGACGAGGTCGATATTGTTGGCGAGGGCTTCGATCCTGATACCACGGTGTCGGTTGTAGTTACTGACGACGATGGAAACGTCATCGGCTCCATCGAATCTGTACCGGTCGACGAGAACGGTCAGCTCAATATCTCTTGGACTGTGCGGGAAGACGTTGGTCCGGGAACGTTGACTGTGGTCGTCACAGATGACAATGATCCAGATGCTTCTGCTGAGGCAGCGTTGACTGTTGTTCCAACAGATCCTGATCAGACCGGAGCTGCAACGGATGGTTCCGATGAGGATGGTCTGGCTTCGACAGGTGCAAGCGGCACTACACTGCTGGCAGCTGGCGCGGGTCTTGCCATGCTGCTCGGACTGTGGGCTCTGATCGCCGGTAATCGACGCCGAGGTGATCAGGTCTAAATTTGGAAACCAGTCCAAAACGACCGCATCATGCCGGCGGCGTTGTTCCTACTCAGGAGCAGCGTCGTCGGCTGCGTGCTCTCCACCCCGTAGCTAAATTTCTCGCACTGCCGGTCATCGCGTTGGTTGTCGTCCACACGTTACTGATTGCGATGTGGGTGGCCCCTATGACACCAGCCCGCGAGCAATTTGGAAATGACAACCTCCAAACGTACGTAATGCCTTGGTTCGAACAAGATTGGTCAATTTTCGCTCCGAACCCACGTCGAACTGCGGTCACCTTCGAAGTACGCGCAGTGTATACAGACTCAGAAGGCACGAATAACACCACTCCATGGGTGGATCTGGTGGCCTTGGAAGACGACATCGTGGCCGGCAACCTGGCGGGCCCCCGTACTGCTAAACTCACGCGGCGACTAGCAGACCGTATGCACTCCGCTCGATCTAATATGAACGACGAACAATTGGACTGGCTTGCCGCCAATTACTTCCTCACACCAATCGAACAGTTACGTTCGCGTCTGCTCGATGTCGAGGGTGGGACTGGAACACATCATGTTGACAGGTATTTGCAAGCTGACGTCGCAGCAACATATATTGCCACCGCGGTAGCCGAGCTTCATGATCCCGTGAGCATAGAGAGAGTCCAATACCAGACATCCTCCCGCCAACTTCCGACGTGGGAAAACCGTCATGACGATGACCTTGACGATCGGAGTCGCTCCTATCGCACGTACGGCTGGCGCGCACCCGCAGACCTGTCCGAACAGGAACTCGAATACTTTGGCGCATATTTAAACCGGTTAGACGATGTGGAGCAATCACATGACTAAAACCAAAAAGCCGGTCCCTCAATTCTTAGACGACTGGGTAGTTAGCGGACAAGCCTTGCTACTTCTGCAAAAACATGCTCTTTACGGGCTAGCAGCCACAAGAATACTTGCCGGTTTCGCTGTCCTTGGCCTCTTAGTCAGCAATTTTCCTTTTCGGCACGTCCTCTGGGGTGTGGCGTCGTCTTGGGCAGCACCATTTCGAGAAGAGTCGCGCTTCGATCCACTTGTGCGGATATTCAGTGATTCGAACCCAGGGCTTTTTACCTTTCAATACCTACTGTTAATGGCTGTTGCCGTCGCTGTCACTGTGGGATGGCGAACCCGACTCACAACAGCGTTGCTAGCAGTAGGGCTACCTGCGTTGGTAGAACGTACAAATCTCTTAGGGGACCAGGGTGACAATATCATTCGTATTGGTCTGATATTGATGGTATTTATGACGACTAATGCACATTGGTCTCTCGACTCCCGGCGTCGTGCACGTGGGCTCGAACGTGAAGTTCAGACGGTGGGAAAGCGTCTTTGGTTCGGTCTGCCAGTCCTGCCCTCATGGTTAACCAGTCTGCTTCATAACGCAGCCTTAATCGCCCTGGCCTGTCAGCTCTTCATCCTCTATACAGCTTCCGCGCTCTTCAAGGTGCAGGGCGATTTATGGCAGGAGGGCACCGCCTTGTATTACCCACTTGCATTGCACGAATACGCAGTTTTCCCTGGACTCAACGAACTTATGTATGCCAACGCTACATTTTTGACGTTGGCTACCTATTTTTCGGTGTACATTCAGCTTTTCTTTGCAGTAGGACTCATACACCCGTTTACTCGACGCATTGCTCTTATTGGCATGATTCTCATGCACGGTGGAATCGCGGTGTTGATGGGTCTGCCGTGGTTCTCAATTGCGATGCTCGCGTTTGATGCCATATTTGTTTCGAGTAGAACTTGGCGTTGGTTAGAAGCGAACATTAGGGCTTTTCGGGTCCAGGTCCGACAACGGCTGGCTTCAGGAGAAAAATCAGAAGGACGTCGCGAATCAATGACTGGGCCTTAGGGAGCTGTGCTTGGGGTGTGTTCAATAGCGGGGGTTACCCCGCGTTTGTTCGGCCAGGGCGTTCTTGGTTGAAGTCTGCAGAGGGAGGGCAACACAGGCTGTAGTACTCTCGAAATCATCGGGGCCGAGTAGAACAGACACCGCTGATCGACGTCCACCATCGGTGCCGAACCGGCGGATCCGGGCAACGCGACACCGCAGGATCCGATCACCAATCAGTCGATCGTCACCAACCGCGCTAGACGCCAACGCCGTCATCAACATGGAGAAGTCTGCTGAACACACTGGGGAAGTCGAAGCCGGCGATACTGTCACCTACAACTTCACCGGAACCGACAAGGGTAACGTGATACGTAGACGATCTCGTGGTGGCGAGAATTTAGAACTCGCAACTGAAGCGTAGTCGCGTGTGGAGCGCAAGTACGCATCCGACCGTGGGATAGAAATCGTCCTCGTTGGTTCAGACTCTATCGAGACCGTAAAACAGACTCATGCCAACTATTTCCCTGGGAACTCGCAACGACTGATGTACGACGCCCTAAATCTCTATTCCTCCTAGAGCTAGCTCTGCATTTCAACGGGCATGGTTGCTCGGGAACGGCTGGCTCATAGTGGATACCCTCATGTTAGGTTTGTGGCCATGTGGTTCGAATCTTGGTCAGAAATCTTCCGTGTCGTAGCGGTTGGCGCCGCTGCCTACGTGACGCTCGTTATCGTGTTACGGGTCAGCGGTAAACGTTCGTTGGCGAAGCTCAACGCCTTCGATCTCGTTGTCACTGTTGCTCTCGGCTCGACGCTGGCCACGGTCATCCTCGACGCTAACGTCTCGTGGTTAGAGGGCGCGGTAGCATTCGCGACGCTCACTGTTCTTCAGTTTGTGATCACGTGGGTAACCACCCGGGCTCCGCGTGCGCGGGCGGCTGTTTCGGCCAGCCCGACGCTGTTGTTGCGTGACGGTGCTCCGTTTGAGGAGGCGATGCGCCGTCAACGCGTGACGATCGGAGAGCTGCGGCAAGCGGCACGCGGTGCGGGCAACGGCGACCTTGCCGACGTCGGGGCCGTTGTCCTGGAGAGCGACGGCTCACTCAGTGTCGTTGCCGCGCAGAACATGGGGGATGCCACTGCGTTGGAGGACGTGGAGATGAACAACCCTGCATAGCCTCACGACAGGCGCATCGTGGTTGAAACAAGGTCCAAAACATCCGCGTATTCCTATAACTGGCCGGGCGCGACCGGACCTTGGGTCCCAGACCGTTTGAAGACCAACTGACCCGCACTCCTGCGCGCGAGCGGAGGCTAGAGTATCCTGTCTTCATCATTCAGGAGTTGATCTAGTCGGGTTTTGAGCCAAGCTTCGGCGTCTTCGAGCTGGGGTAGTACATCGGAATGATGGTCGTTCACGAAGACTTCATCAACTGCCTGCTGATACCGCGCACTATCTGGCTCCATAGAACGAAGTGGTAGCGGTGGCCAGTCGTGGGCTTGTCGATAGCGGAATGTTGACTGGCATGCTTCTAGCAAGGTCTGCGCATCTACTTCGTCAGTCCAAAGTTTTTGGAGATCTACCAGATCATGCGCACGGTCGGAGTCCGGGTGGGTGAGGGCGTGGATTTTTTGGGCTATCTGCCATTCAACTGATAAGAATCTGACCGGTGTTATTGTCCCGAATCCAAAGCTTTCAAATTCTCGCTTGAGCTCAGCATCTATCGCAGATTGGTTCCCTGTGTTCTGGATGTTTTCCGGAGGCGCAAGTTCGAGATCAATTGCACTCCACTGCTTGTCGAGAAAACTGAGTGTAACTCGTAAGGGTTGCATGAGGGCCCCGTCCGCACCCTTGCTTGCAGCGATGTTCTATCTCTTCGATTGTTTGAGCGTAGTCGCGTGTGTAAACAGCATCGAGATCTGAAGTCGCACGCGTACCAAGGTCGCCGAACTTCATTTTGATGGCTAAGCCGCCTTTGAGCTCTACTGAATCTGGCAGCATCTGGGCGGTAACGACTCCAATGAACGTCGTGCGGACCCGAGAAACCGGGAGGTTCAGCGAGTTTGCTAGATTCTCAATGGCCTGCTCGAGGTCGACTACTGTCTTGAGAGGTTTCATTCGGCCTCAATCGTTTGGTCTGGCAAAAGCTCTCGTCGCTCACCGGGTGTGAGAAGTTCTTGCCGGATTGCTTGCGCAATTGCTTCTTTCCAGCGGTGCTTCGGAATGCGGTTTTTTGTTTGTTGTAACGCTACCGCGAGCGTGACCGAGGGGACGCCGTGATATGTCGTTGTCTTGGCATCGTCCAGTTTGGTACGCCGCGTAATTTTCAACCAAGGGGGGAGGGTGCGGCGGACCTGACGTCGAGTCGCGACTTCGACCTTCGTTGGATTGGCGTGCCCCAAATTTAGTAGGGCCAGAACTGATTCGCCTTCTATATATGCGTCGTCGCCAACCATGGCGATTGCCTCAGCTTCTGTGGACCCGGTAGTCCTTGGGAAGTCAATGAAACGATAGGCCCCATGCCCGATTTTCCGAAGTGTTCCACGTTGGGCTAGCCTCCGTACTGCCACAGCAGGGATGTCTATTTCATCAGCATCAGCTGTCGTGATGATGCCATGCTGATAGCCGGCGACGCGACGAAGTTGGTTTTGATAGGCCATGAGTCCCCCTTGTGTGCAAAAGTGTACCGAAAAAGGTACGGTATTGCACATAAAAATACCTGTCCAGGGGGCAACCCCGTGGTCTCATAGGGCAGCGCCGTTGTCCTAGTTGTGACCCACTCGTGCCTGCGTAGTTTGTAGCAAGTCCAGTCCCATACGTTCAGTGCTGCGAGCGCTTACCGATTCCAGAGTACGAGTCTCTGAGTGACATCGGGCCATGCCACACGGAAGGTTTCGGTAGGGATCAGAGCTTTGGTCTTCAAAGCATCCGCCACGACAATCCCATTGGGCGATACTTCCAGAACCGTTAGAGCGTACGGTAATTCTGGCTCGACGAGTCTCCATTGTTCGGCTAATTCGCGGATGCCGTGATCGAGCAACCTCTCCTCACCGGTCACGAAATCACAGAGAGCGCCAACCGAGTGTCCTAGTACAGGGCGGGGCTGAACCTGAGTGAACTCAGGGTCCAAAGGTTCAAGGTAGCCGACGGTTTCACCGTCTGATCCTCGGGTGATAGGCACCCAATGTTCAGTGTCCATGTACGAATGTTAGCAGCACGGTCCAGGTGACCTGCGTTGCATGAGGGGGTGCGTAGTGCCTGGGGGCTGCTCTTGGCCAGTACTTCACGAGTTGCTCGTAACAGCAAGCGTGCGCCGTCGTCATCCGGCCCTGCCAGCGTTGATTTTTGGCAACGGCTCGTCACCATCCATGCGTCGGAGCGTCTGCGTGACGAACTGAGTCGAACCGACGAAGTGAGCGTCATGGAGTATCAAGTCCTGGATTGCTTGGCGGCCGTTGAAGGATCGCTGGGCATGTCGGTCATTGCTGCCCGGTGTGACATTGTGCTGGCGCGGTTTCGATAGCCGTATTCCTTACCCTCTTCGTCGTTAAACTCGTCTGTGCTGTTAACTCCGTGGTTCGTTCGAATGTTTACTACCATTTCTTCCGCTCTTCAAGGCCGACCGCGATCTGCTGCCGGTGTCCTTGTTCCTATTTCACAACCCTGGACACGATAAGAATCTCGGAGGAATTATGTTTAGGAATCCAATGGTTATCCACGGTCATTTTTGGCCAATCCGTTCGTCACTGTCGGCGCGCGTTGACGTTCACGTTTAAGACCTGTAGATTTATATCAACACGACAGGTCTGCTTCTCTAGATGAGACGCGGGCCTGTTCTTTATGTAGTTGCCTTTGTGCCGCAGACTCCAGACTATTGGATGCATGACGAACCTGGATAGTACATAGAGGGCGTAGGGCCCAGAATGTGTGTATAGGTTTGTTGTAGAGGTCGTTTTGAGGTCCAGCATGTCCCGGTTTGGTACAGGGGCATGCTGGACTTTTGGTTTCTAGGGTCGCTGTGCTCGTCCGGCCCAGCCTTGTTGGATGCCGTTGCCGTCTTCCCAGCTGAAGTTGGTGTCATAGATCGCTGGTGCGCCGGTATCGTTGGTGGTGGAAACGAACCTGCGTTTTGGGGTGTACTGCCAGTGATGTGGTGTGACAAGTTTCCATGGTTGCTCAGCGTTTTCCGTGCGCATGTAGAGCAACCAAGTAATGGCCACCGTGGCATGTGATTCAGACATGCCACGGTGGTTTCTCAACAGCTCTTTAATCGGCTGATTGTGGCCACCTTCTAACCGGCTGGTGGCTCGGGGCAAAGACTCTTGAAGGTTATTGCGTTCCGTGAGCCAGATGAACAGCTGGTCATGGGTGACCAGGCGTTTCAACGCGAAATACGCGGATCGGGTGCGTTGATGGGTGTACCAGGATTTCTGCCCGGCCTGTAATCGTTTGGGACGTTGGTCTGGCCGAGTATTTGCCAGGTAGCTTCGATGTTTCAGGAAATCTTGGTTTAGCTGATACCAGGCGTGAAATTCGGTCAACCATCGGGTCGCGGCTTTCAGGCTGTCCACGTCGGTCAATGAGGTGTAGAGGGCTCTCAGGGTCTTGTTGGCTTCCAGGACGGGTCGGCGGGTCAGGTACTTGGTGCCGGTGAGCTGGATATGGAAATAACAGCGTTGGATTTTGGTGTCGGGCCAGATGTTTTCAATGGCAGCTATCAGGCCGCGTTGGCCATCGACGACAGCGATGTCGGGGGCTGGGATTTTGCGCAGCAGGGCTTCCCAGGCCACGATTTTCTCTCGGTCGCAAAACTGCCAATCAATGACGTGGTCTTTGGTGATGGCGATCAGCACGCACATGCCTTGGTAATAGGTGCCATCAAGCATGATCCACCGATGGATTTCACCGGTGGATTCCGCTTGCGGTATGACCTTCCAACACCACGCAGTGGTGCGTTTGAATGTTGATCTAGACACGGGCAGATCACGTTGAGTTTTCTTCGACAGCAGCCACTGGAACCACATGGTGTATTGGGCTTTGGCGACAATATCTGCCCGGCTCTGGGTGGTCGAAGCGCCGCAGTGTTTACATCGCCACCGAGTCCTACCGGCACTGGTTTTACCGTTT
This sequence comes from Yaniella sp., assembly GCF_030453185.1. Classification (GTDB taxonomy): domain Bacteria; phylum Actinomycetota; class Actinomycetes; order Actinomycetales; family Micrococcaceae; genus Yaniella. The sequence continues at coordinate 7,523 of NZ_JAKDKW010000017.1, forward strand.
TTGACAAGCTTCGTTTCACATATCCCACACCGCGGGGCATTGTCAAGTTTTTTCACCACACATGCTTTATCAGCAAGTGCTAACCCCTACTCACCAACGGGTATAACGTGAAGACTAAAACCCTGTACACACTTCCTGGGCCTTACCCCACATAGAGCTGTGCGAGAGGCTGCGGATTTTGTAGAACCACACACTCGTCTTCGGCTGCGTTTCCAGCGGTGTAGGTCAGCATCGTCGTCGACGATTGCAGAGTGAGCGACGCCGTCATCAACTTGGAGAAGTCCTGAGCGTAGCGACGAATTTCTCGCGACAACCCTAGGGCGTGATGCTAGCGTTCACGCATATGGGATGGAAGCGGCTGGATGAATGTCACGCCCAGGGACTCAGCCAGTGTGTCGAGTGTTAGACGGGCAGATCCCTCGAGTAGCGCGCCTGAAGCGTGCTGGTGCACTAGCAGCTTCCAGCTACCCCGATCATGCGGAACCCGGTCGGCGAATAGCACCATAGAGTTCACTCCATTGTGCCCAGCTAGCTCAGCTTGTCGAGAGTGCCATACAATACCAGCTGGTTGTTGGCCGCCGTCACCACGCATGGTATGGATTGCTTGAGCTACCCGCCGCGTGCATGGGTAATGCTCCGGATGGCTGCTGGCGATGTTGTCCCGAATCAAGCCAAGTTGCTGAAGTCGCTCATCGCGAAGGTCCACGACATGTAGATCTGCGGGCGGGGTGACATGGGCATGTAGACGGCCATGAAGCTGCATCTCAGGGACTACCCGGTCGTCTTGTTCATGGATGTAGTGAAATGTTGTCTCTAACAGTGCGGCTGCCAGGGACTCGGCGAGATAGAGCGTGGGAATGCGTTGGCCTGAATCCAGAGAAGTAAACGGCGCAAACCGTGTGTCTCCGTATCCTGGGTTGGGTGTGCTGAAACTATCGTGAACACTGTAGACCCGCACCCAGGGGTGGTCGGCTGGGAAGGTCACTGCGGGGAGTGCTCCGGCCTGGGCTAGCCTTGTAAGTTCTTCCACGGCAACGGTGCAGTGACTTGGTTTCGGGCATGCTAAATCCAGCGGTGGAAACTCAGACATTATGCAGCTGAATCCCGAATTCTTGACATCTCTGCGGCGTATCGATCAGCAGCTCGTTGCGCACGTTCAGGTTCGTGTTCCACAACCTCTGCTGGCACCTCTCCACTGAGAAGACCAGTCGAGGTGGCAAGCCAGGCCCAGATGGACCACTCGTCTAACCCCGAGGCAATCAACGGTCGAACCAGGGTAGTGACTTTAGCGTTCAGGTCACCATGGGTACTTAACTGCACTTTGGGGATGAGCGTTGACCCCTTGAGCTTGACGGTAAACAGGTCGCCGCGCTCGCGGGCTCGGGCCGCCCACGTGCGTACAGAGCTGACTTGCGATTCCCGAAGATGTGCCAGGGATTCGTACGTCTCGTAGCCACTGTCATTCATTAACCGCTGACGCAGAGCCGCTGTGCGTTGCACTTGGCGTTGGGTTGGGGTGGAGAGAAGTTCTGTGTCCTGGGAGAGGAGCGCTTGGTTGAGGTAGTCCTCTAATGCGGCGCGAGCCTGCAGCTTTGAATCATCCACAGCGCGGTATAATTCGATGGCGCGCTGTACGTCCTGGGCACTAAGCCCCACCACTTCGACGTGGTCGGCGCCGTCACGGATTTCGATGCGATCGGGTGTATTGGCGGTCATGGATATCTCCTTATGTACTACCTATACTGTAGCAAAGTAGCGCACAAGGGAGAATCGCCTCATGCGCTTCACTTCTGGTCCGGTTCCCACTGCAGTAGGTTGGCCAGCAGGTCGGTTTGCTCCCAGCGTCGTAGAATGCGTGATAAGTATGCGGGCTTGGGCAGGAGCGTCTTGGGCTAGAACTCTTAGCGACATAACCAGAGAATGATCACAGAATTTTGTCTCAAAAAGTAGACGAGCGCCCTCCCACAATAATCTTCGCAACAGTGTCCGATGAGCCGTCCGAACTGACACGACTCTAGCTGCGCAGACGTTGTCGTCTGACGGTGTTCCGCTTGAGGAAGCGATGCGCCGCCAGCGGGTGACGATCGGAGAGCTGCGGCAAGCGGTGCGTGGTGCGGGCGACGGCGACCTTGCTGACGTCGGGGCTATTGTCCTGGAGAGCGACGACTCACTCAGTGACGTTGCGGCGCAGAACATGGGCAATGCCACTGCATTGGAAGACGTGGAAATGACCGACGCTGCATAGCCTCGCCACAGGCGCCTTTCTGTTGAAGAAAGGTCCAGAACATTCGCCATCCTTGCCTATGCTGTGAACCTGAAGCTCGCGGGCCCTGACGATTATCAATCCCAGCAACTTGACTGTAAGCGACCGCGCCATTGTCGAGGCGTCGGCCACGCTGACCCTGGCCAGGAGCTCCGTGTGGAGCGTTTCCAATAGAGTGGGAACGTGCTACTTACGCGACTACAAAACAACCGGTGGGCAACCCGTTTCAGTGTTCTCTACACGTTATTTCGTCTAAAAGATATCTAACTCCTACGAGGCCGTAAAGGGTTACAGTTTGGGTTGTTGTTTTGGTATTGTGCAAGTATGACTCAAAGAGAAATTTACCCAAATGCGCCGATCTCTTTGGTGGTTGCAGAAATTCGACACCCGATGCTGAGTGATTTGACGAGCGCTGAACTCGGCGACTTGAAGTCGGCTTTTTCTCTGACCCTCCCTATCTTGCGTTGGGATGAACATGTCGATATAGACATTCCTACCGGGAGCAGGCGTGTATTTCGATTTCCGCGTTTCGCGTCTCGGGATTTGCATCACAGCGTCACCGTCCGGCCCGACGCGTTGATCGTCGAGTCCATGGTCTACACAGGTTGGGAAGACTTCCGACAGCACGTGGTCACAGCTATGCAGGCTCATGATGCGGTGAAACCTTTGGAAGGCATCGAGCGAATCGGCCTGCGCTATATTGATGAGATTCGCCTATCTGATGCCTACGATTCCATAGATTGGGCTGATTGGGTTGCTGACGATCTGATAGGGCCGAAAAGTATTGAAGGCGTACTCGATGCCCCCATAGAACAATCACAGGGCACAGCGATTGTTCAAGTCAGTCCGAGTATCTCGTATACAGTCCGCTACGGGGCCGCCCGCGGGCAAGCAGTGGTGTCGACGGATAACCTCGTCAGAGCAGACGAAATGCGTGGGGATTACTTCTTGCTTGACCTCGATGGTGCTTGGTTGCCACCCCAGCGTAGCGTGCCAGAATTTGATATTGATGCTGTAACCGAGACGCTTGATGAACTTCATCAACCGATCGGGGCACTCTTTGAATCCTTGATTACTGAAAGACTTCGAGATGAGGTTTTGCGATGATCGACGTACTGTCTTCTCAAAAAGAACCGGTTCCAACCGGTGGAATCGATACCCAACCGTCACTGGCCCCAAGGTACGAGACGCGGTCTAGTTACACTCGCGAATCGAGTGTTCTACGACGCCAGGTTAAAGACTTAACAGACGATTCTCAAGAGACCCATAGAAACGCGGTTCGAATTGAATTAGACCACCGGAGCCACCGGTGGGCTCGCCAGTCAACCCACGATTTACTGTCGGAATTGCGCAGCTGGGGGTTCGCATGGCGGGACGTAGCTCGAATTGTGGGCGTCTCTGTTCCTGCCCTCCAAAAATGGCGTAAAGGTGCGAGCCAGTCCAGCACGAATCGACTCAAATTAGCTCAGTTCGTCGCCCTCGTTGAGTATGTTGAGCACGAACTCCTTATTAATGACGTGGCATCGTGGTTAGAAATGCCGATACGCACGGGTGTTCATTTGACGGCTTTGGATTTGTTAGCTGAGAACCGGGAAGTTCTCGTCATTGAGCTTGCCAGTGAACAAGCGACGCCAGAGAAAGTGCTTGATGAGTTTGAACCAGAGTGGCGTGAGAAACTCGTGGATAATGCGTTCGAAGTCTTTACTGCCTCGGATGGAAGTAAAGCCATCCGACCGAGAGACTGAGACTGAATGGCCTATCAGCTCGAGACGCCAAAACCGCTGTCGTCGATATATCTTGCTCGTGGAGTCGACGAGGTGGACGAATATCGCCCTTGGTTTACCGGCGACGTGTTCCAAGTGAAAAACTCGTCGGACATGATGATCATGCTTCAACATCCCTGCTCGCTGAGAATTGACGGCAGTGTGCTGGAGGAGCGACTGCTGATGGCACAGATCACCATAGGGAAAAACCACCGGTCGGATTGGAACAAGCATGCCTTCGCTGAGATGCCACTTCCAGAACTCATAGAGGGTGACGACACGAAATATGTGGTTTCCTTTCGGCATCTCGAGCTCGTGGAATCAGAAACCTTCGGTGACGGATCTTCACGTATCGCAACGCTAAGTTCGCATGGTATCAACCTATTGTTGCAGCGGTGGATTTTCCAGAACAGCCGCGTCATCGTGCCTACGATGACCTATGAAGAGCAAATATCCGGTCCCTATAACGAGGCAGACCTCGAAGCAGAATGGCTCAGCGAACTTGACGGTACCCAGCAGGGTACTTCGACGACCTTCCACCAATGGATACGGGAGTCACCTGACGGTTCCGATATTCGACGGCAAGCGATGCTGGAAGATCCGCAGCAGAGAGCTTTTGTTCGGCGTGAAATGATTCAGGAAATCGATCGACTGATCGACTCCTCTGGCTAGGAGTTCAGAAGGCCGGTCGAGAGAACCTTCATATCAACAAACGTTTTATGAAGTTATTGACACGTCAGAAGTGGATATGCAGAAGCGTTGTACGGGTCTTCATGATGTGAACAAAAGACATACATGTCTGCGGCGAAGGAAGAAGGGTGGACGCTGTGCAGTATGAAGACGAAACCTCCGCGACGAAGGGAACGTCGGCAGTGAAGTTAACATCGCTAGCTCCTACCTTCGACGAGGAACAGCATCAAACTTATCTGAGTCGTCTTGAGGAGCAAATCGAGGAGCCTGACAACCTCAATATTGCACTCACCGGACGCTACGGCGCCGGGAAATCTAGTGTACTGAACAAATTTGCGGAGACTCGTTCGCAGCCGCCTTTGCGGTTAGCCATTTCTACTCTCGGCCCGAACGGTGACGGTTCGACGCTGACCAACCGTATCCAAAAGGAACTTGTTAAACAGATCGTCTACAGCGCAGCGCCCGAGACGTTGCGTCATTCGCAGTTCCGTCGTCGCACGCCATTTCTGTTGCCGCGAGTTATTGGTGAGGCGGTCGTCGTAGTAGGTTTGACCGTCGCGTTTCTGGCGTTGCTAGGCTGGCTTCCCACAGTAGTGGGTACTGGTCCGGATAGTCACTGGTTTTTGGGAGTCCTCGCCTGGCTTGGCCTCGCTGTTGTTGCAATCGCAACTTACGTGTTGTTGCGTTGGGTGACTCACGAACGCTTTGTGGTCTCGGGTGTTTCCGCAGGTGGCGCTACTCTGAAACTCTCCAAACGTGCTCACACTTACTTCGATGAGTACCTGGACGACATCGTCAACTATTTCGATACTGAGAATATCGATATCGTCATATTCGAAGATCTGGATCGTTTCAACGACCCGCAAATTTTCGAAGCTCTGCGTGAGCTCAACACTTTGCTTAATAACACTCAGAAGCGCACGGAGAGGGAAACGCCGCTGCGGTTTATATATGCGGTTCGAGATAGTCTTTTCGAGAAACTTGGAAATGATGCCGAAACTGAAGGAGATGACGCCGTAACCGCTGAGACCGAGCGCGCGAACCGTACTAAGTTCTTCGATCTCGTGATTCCAATGGTGCCGTTTATCTCACACCGTAATGCGCGCGAACTCCTCACTGATCTCCTGAAAGACGCAGGAATCGCAAGCATCGATCGCCGGTTGGTTAACGTGGTAGCTCAGCACTCGACCGATATGCGGCTGCTACACAACATATCAAATGAGTATCTAGTATTTGCTGAGCGGCTTCTGGAATCTGAAAAGGTTGCACCCGGGCTCACGCCAAGCAACCTTTTTGCGCTAGTTGTGTATAAGAACTTTCATCTCAAAGACTTCGAAAATATCGCACGCCGTACTAGCGACCTCGACGACCTCTACGACTTTCGCCGAAAGTTGGTTCGTGAATCGATAGCGGCGAAGCAGCAGCATAAGCGTGATCTTGTCTCCGGTTGGACACAACCACCCCTGCGCTCTGCATTAGCGCAGAAGCTCGGCTCGCGGTTGCTTGCAGTATCAAACCTGGCTCGGAGGGCTGCCAGGCGTTCCAACATGACCCGACTGCGGTTTCGAGTCGAAGAACGCGATTTTTCAGAAGATGAGGTGGTCAGCTTCGAGTTTTGGCAGGTAGCTTCGCGGGCGAAAAACCTAACGATTACTGCATCCGGACCACCTGGTAATGGTAAATACGATTTGATTGTCTTGAATAAAGCAGACTTGGAGGCGGTAACAGAGCATGAAATGAAACCGGAGCAATGGGATGACATCGATGTCGAAGCCGTGAACAGAGAGCTTAGCGATGTTGAACGAGACATCACTTTCCTCCGACGGGCGGATTTCGTGGATCTCTCCAGGAGTTGTGTTTACAAGCTTGCATGGCCTTCGTTCATTCATGACATTACGGACGATACTGATGCCGAAAAATCTGCCACTCCCGTCAAGGCAACTGCAGTTGACCGTAGCTTCTCTGAGCTGGTCGACGAGACAATGAAATCAGAACTGTCGCGCCAGCTCGTCAGGCGAGGCTACATTGACCGCAATTTTGCGCTGTACGCGGCCCAATTCTACGGACACTTCACCGGTATTGATGTAGCCAATTTCATGGTCCAGAATGTCCAAACAAATACGATGGAAATTGACTACCCGTTTACGGGCCCTGATGCGGTGGCGAATTTGTTAGCTGAAGCAGATGACGACTTCACCGAGACTGTTGCTGCTTTCAATATCGATGTCCTCGACCATCTCCTTAACACCAAGGACAAGAGAGCAAGTAACATTGTCCACCATCTGGCGTCTGATTTTAATGCTGATGCTCGTACGTTCATGGCTGCCTACCTCACTTCAGGCGCCCACACTGAAGAACTTTCAGCTCAGCTCGCCGGAGACGCTTGGTCTGAGATTTTTAATCATCTCGTCACGGACGACGATGTCCCCGGAGACAAACGTCCGGCCCTTGTTAACGCTGCACTCAGCGCAGTTGACCCCGATCAAACTTACGAACTGACACAGTCAGTCAACGATTTTATCGCTGAGTATTACGGCGATATGGCAGTTTTTACCCGCCCTCAGAATCAGAATATCGTCGCGAACGTTGTCACCTTCTTGCAGCGTGCAGACATCCTTATTCCAGATATTGGTGCGCTGGATGAGCGAATGAGCGACCACATCGTGAGCAATAATCAATACCAAATCACGGCTACAAACCTGCATCATGCTCTTGGTCCCGAGGACACGGCTGTAAACACCATAGGCATCGGTCTAGACCGAGTGCGAGAGAGTCAGGATGTTTACGAGTACTGTGTCGCCCATCCAGAGGACTATCAAGCCGCTTTCGAGGAAGATGACGGAACTCCATATACCGTCTTCAGTTCCGATACTCTAATCGCGCTTGTGGACGATGCAGTCGAAACCTGGGACAAGGAACAGCTTGCTGATGTCATTCGTCGTTCAGCCCCCGAGAGCGAAGTGCACAACCTGACTAGTGTTCCCGTCTTAGTCTGGCCCATTCTTGCGGACGCTGGTCGTTTTCGAGTCTCTCTCGCCAACGTCGAGAGGTATCGTCAAGAAGTTGGCTCTATCGATGAACATTTAGCCAAAATGCTTGAAAACGAGGAGACTATCCGTACAGAGGAGATCGTAGACACAACGGACGATGCCGGGGAGAAAATTGATGCACAAGCAGCGGCCATCACGATCCTGAATGCACAAACGATCACAGAGCCAGCAATTCGTGTTGCCGTGGCTTCCAGTCTTAACCCTGAAGCACCACTTCAGGTACGTGATATTCATCCAGAAGCCAGCGAATTATTTGTGCAGCTTCTCCAGAATGAGCTCATCGCAGACGATGCGGAGTCGTTCAGCCACTTTCGTGAAGCTGGGTGGTCTGCCATCGGCCCTGCTGTCGCCGCGTCACAAAACATCACCAAATTCTTGACTCCGGATCTAATTCAGGGATTCGTGGCTGATGCACTCAACGGCGCTGAGACCCGGGACAAGATCGGCCACAAGATCGTCACAAATGTAGATGAATTTGTGCCCGATGATAACCCGACTGTGCTGACAGCGTTGGCCAAATATGTTGATTCTCGTGTGTTCTCTCTGACCCCTCAAACTGTTTTTCTAATTCCAAAAGTCCGCGACTCTACCCAGCGACCGGTTCTGCAGCTACTACAGGCAGCAGAACCAGAAGCGACCGCCGACCATATTTATGATGTATTCACTGCAATTGGCGTGCCATACAGTAATATCAATCAAGCTGGAAAGCAGTTCGAAGTTGAGAAGGACGAACTTCATACGGCTCTGCTAACTACGCTGCAAGATGGCAAAGTCTGCACATTCAGGAAAAAGCGTGCTAAGGAGCTGTACACCGTGAACGTTGAATAATGAGATGCTTGGTTTGCTAGTGCAACAGCGTGAGCTCAACGTTATTGCAGCCAGGCGTTTCTTCGATGTTTTTCATGTTTACACCTGCGTAGTTGGCGTTCCGGAAGTGGCCATGGTGGGTGTAAGGCCAGGCTTTTGAGACGATGCTGACACGGCTGCCGTCGGGAAGCGGTGTGAATAATCGCCTAGATGCTGATTGAGTTTCAGCACAGGGGCGTCCTCGTGGCTAACCGGGCCCGGCAAGCCGATGCACGACCATCACGAGAATTCCGAAGCCTCGTCCACGTTTCCTCGTGCGGAGCGACGCACCACAGTATTCCAGCCGGTTGGGTAGACCCCTACTGCTTGTGATGTCGCCGACGAGTCGATAACCCACGGCCCCTTGAACTGGTAGGCGATCGAAGATATTTCCCGGATCAATGGGCTGGCTATGCCCATAACTTTCATGAGTCCCAGCGGCAGTGAGGAAATCTTGGGGGAGGGCACTTGTAGGACCGCGGCGATTTGGTCGGCAAGCTCCCGCTGTGTGACCGGCGCATTGGTAGGAGCGAACCAGACGCGCCCATGTGTTTCAGGTGATGTGGCCACCGTAGCCAGCGTGGCTGCCGCATCGTCGATATACGTCCAAGAGTGAGGTTGATCGGTTCGACCCAAAACATATGCGCGGCGTCCGTGCGCGATGGCTGGGATATTGCGTGTGCCATGGCCCTTGGCGCCGATGTCGGGTCCTAGAAAATCTGACGCACGAACGACAACCGCACGCAGTGTGCCATCCTGATGCGCCTGCAGGGTTTCACAATCCATTCTTGCGCGGATCCGGCCTTTGTCATCCTGGGGATCTTCCGGTGACTCCGGGGTGATCGGCGATGCGTCCCGTTGTGGGCCGTACATGTACAGGTTCGAGAGCGTGACCAGGACCGCGCCGGTCACCTGCGCAGTGTGCATCAGTGCCGCGTGGATGGGTGGCCACTCAGTTGCCCAGCGCGCATAGGACGTTGGGTTCATGCAGTTATACATGACCTCAGCTCCGTCAACGGCTCGCACCAGCGCTTGGGCATCGGTGGCGTCGACCGCCACGCGCTCCACGCCGTGGATTGTGGGGCCAGAACCAGAGCGACTTATCAGCACCACCTGATGCTCTAGGTTTTTCAGATGGGTAGCTGTGGCTCGACCGGCTGGGCCAGCTCCGATCACCACGTGTTTTTGTGCGTTGTGGGGGATCTGATCAGTCATGATGACTCCTGGAGAAATCCGGGTGCGAGAGCAGTGATCTCGTCTTCAGTATGACACGTAGACAGGTAGAGCGGGGATACACGTCAGTAGCCCTTCGATTTCGGCGATCAACACGACGCCCACGATGCACCAACTGCGGCGTGTTTGAAGCCGGGTAACGTTTTCGTGCTCCTTGTGCAGGGTCTCAACTAGGCTACGTGTTCGGCCTGAATTGTTGATCACGCTTCACGGATTTGGCCCGCACTCATTCTAGCTAGCGGGCGTTGAGGTTGTGAGCTCGTGCAGCTCAAAGCTGGAAGACTAAAAGTGGTGAAAACTAGTGTTCTGACAAAAGAAATATAAGGGAACCACCTGCTTGATTCACCGCGAATCACCGGGTGTCATAGGTTCACCATTGAAGGAGGGGCATATGTCTACTCGGTCTCCAGAAATGCAAGAACTTCAGCATGAGGCCTTGCAGCGACAGTCTCATAAACGACTTGATGAAGTGGCAGATATGCGCGCGGCGGTGCGTGCGAAATCCCGTGGTCTTAGCCAGCGTGATATTGCCGAAGTGCTAGTGACCAGCCAGGCGCGAGTTCATCGGCTTTTGAGAGCAGCTGACCGTCGGATCGATGTTGGTGAGCGACTGCCTGAAGAGCTGATCCTAGAGGCTTTTGTCAATGATATTCCTAGATCGGCATTAGTCGCTGAACTCAAGCGATACTCGTACACATTTGGTGAAAATGCTCCATATCCACATGAAGGCAGAATCTCAGGTACTTGGGATCAGGTTGTTAGTGCTTTCATGCAAGATCTCCTGACCGAAGACGAATTTTCTGAGATACGTGAGGCAATTGGACGGTAGTAGGCAACAACGCGAACTCGTCTATGATGCTTTGACTACTTTATATGCGACGGGTGGCGCTCTTGCAAGATCACCCACGACTGAACAGTGAAAGCGGAGATTATAATTTGCGACAGCAAGGTGTGAAAGCTCCAGCCAAGAAGCGGCACTAGCGCACAATATTCTCGCGCAGCTGTTGTTGTTTCGGGTTGGCTCCCCAGTCGCGTCTTAGGGGTGCGAGCGGTTGCTCACGGAGTTAGGCTAACGTAGCGGATCTGTAATACAGGCTGATATCCTGGTACCCAGGCCGCACAACTTTATACACAACATGTACAACTTTGTATCGAAACGTCGAGCCCTATTGGTGTACCTAAAACAAGAAGGAGGACGTCATGGCTAACGCAATTGAAGTCCTCGCGTACATTAAGAAGTCCTTCCCTACTTCCGGGCGGATGCGGCGTCAAAAAATTCTTTACTACGCACAGGCATGGCACCTTGCATGGCAAGGGGCGCCGTTGTTCGAGGAAGATATCGAGGCTTGGGAAATGGAGCCTGTTGTCCCTACAGCTTGGCGTGCTGATAAAGAATGGAACGCAGACCTTGTTGCGGAACACACCGGAGGTCTTACGACCGTTCAATCTCAAATTGTAGATGCGGTGTGGGCATTCTATGGCGAGAGCGACGGCACGGCTCTAAGCGCTCGTACTCATAAAGAAGACCCCTGGGTTCGTCATTCTGAAGACGTTAATTCGTTCCTACGTGGAAACGACATAATTCCGAAAGAAGAAATGCGTAGCTATTACTCCGTGAAGTCGCTATCAGATTTCAGTACTCCACAGAAGCCTGCACTCCAGGCCCAGGGAGTGTCTGATGATGAGCTTTTCGAGGCTTTAGAGCAAGAGCTGCCACGGTGGGGAAGAAACACTCCGACTGCTTGCTGATCGGTGATCCGATACTTAACAGTTGAACACGTCATGCAGCTACACAATCGCCATCCCGATTTGGGTCACCCGGTCATTAACATGGACGGCTTAGAATCTGCGGTGGGAAGGCCTTCTGTTAGTTTCTTAGGGACCGAAAGCTTCCCCCTACTAGCTGAAAAGCGGGATCTTTGCTCCAGGGAATTGCTGTCAATCATCCATTTTTGACGGCAACAAAAGAACCGCGTGGATAAGTGCACAGGTATCTCTCCGTTTGAATGCTTCGCCTATCTATGTTGACCAGCACGATGCTGCGGATTTTGTTGAAGAAATGGTTGCCCACCAGATTGATATCAAAGATATATCTGTATGGATAGCTAAGCATTTCGAGGTCAAGTAGTTGATGACATGCGACGTCCTGGACGTCTTTTTTGCTGATGTCTATACCCGTTCGTCGGCAGGTATGGCCCTCACAGTGAATCCGGTTTTTGGCCGTAACTGGTACGGTAAACCAACACACTACAATTACACGCACTCCGAAGACCCTTCGATGTCTCTGAATGGGGGCGACGCACTCTCCTGGCGGCTTGCGGTGGAGTAAGCTCGTAAGGTGATACCGGGCCAACGCGCCCGGCACGACTGGAATTGAGGAATGCGTGGCCACAAGGACGCTGAAGTGGGTTGAACAGGATGTCAGCCTGGGTGTTGCCGAGGATCTCGCGTATTCGACGGATTTGCTGCGGGCTGTTCAACACGGGGCCATCACCGGCCCGATCGTGCGAATCTATCGTCCGCAACCCACGGTCTCGTTCGGTCAACAAGATGTCCGAATGGACGGCTATGAACAAGCCCGTGAGCTGAGTGAGCAGCACGGATTTGCCCCCGTGGTTCGCCGGGTTGGTGGGCGTGCGGCAGCATATCATCCGGGTTCGGTGGTCATTGATCACATCCAGCCCGAAGACGATGCGATGTTTGGCTTCCGCAACCGCTTTACGTACTTCGGTGAACTCTTGACCGCCACGCTACAACAGCTTGGTGTTGATGCCGCGGTAGGGGAGATCCCTGGTGAATACTGCGCAGGCGAGTACTCGGTGCACGCTGTGCTGACATCAGGCCAGCGTATTAAACTTGCCGGCACCGCCCAGCGGGTTGTCAAAGGTGCGTGGTTATTTTCGACCAGCCTGGTCGTCGAAGGCGGGGCCTCGGTTCGCGACGTCCTCACCGATGTCTATGCTGCGCTGGGTATCGAGTTTGATCCTAGAACCGCGGGTGCAGCAGCGGATGCGGTCCCTGGAATCACCGTCGATGATGTCATCGATGAACTGCAGGCCCAGTATCAGCAGCGCTTTCTCCAAGGCGGGCTGACGGGCCACAACACGTACGAGCTAGCGACCATGGGCTGGTCGGAACTGGTGGCACAGGTCCCACAAGCCGAGTGACCGCGGCCTGGGCACCCTTGGTCGGACAATGGAACGTCGCTAGCATGGGAGCAGCGTAGTCCAGTGATCGGAGGCGGTGAACTGCAGTGTGGTCAGCTATTCTCCTACTGTTGCTTGGCATCGTCGTCATTTTGATTATTATCGCGGCGAACGGTTACTTCGTCGCACAGGAATTTGCGTACATGGCCGTAGACCGTTCGCGTTTGAGCGCCCAGGCCGATGAGGGCGATCAATCCGCAGAACAGGCGCTGAAGGTCACGCGCCGTACCTCTTTTATGCTCTCCGGCGCACAGCTGGGTATTACCGTCACGGGCCTGCTCGTCGGATATGTTGCCGAACCCATGGTCGGCGAAAGCCTGGGCGTGCTGCTGGGTGGAGTCGGCATACCGCCGGCCGTCAGCATTTCGGTGGGCACGGTGCTGGCCTTGGCCATTTCCACGATTGTGCAGATGATTTTCGGCGAGCTCTACCCCAAGAACTTGGCCATCGCGGCTCCAGGTCCGCTGGCTCGCAGACTTGCGCGTTCTACTAATATTTATCTGGCGGTCTTCGGTTGGCTGGTCAAGGTCTTTGATGTGTCCGCAAATGGGTTGCTGCGGGTACTGCGGATTCAACCGGTGCAAGATCTCGACAGCAGTGCAACGGCCGGCGATCTGAAACACATTGTTGCGGATTCACGCCAGACCGGTGATTTGGATGACCAACTGTCGATGATGATCGATCGTATTCTCGATTTCCCGCAACGCGATGTTGAGCACGCGATGAAACCGCGCTCGCAAACCAATACCGTGGAATCCGACACCACGCTGGAGCAGGTGCGAACCCTGATGTCCACTGAACACTCCCGATACCCGGTACTGGATGGTGGCGAAGAACCAGTTGGCGTCGTCCACCTGGTCGATGTCTTGGCAGCCGCAGCAACTCCAGACGAACCCGTCACGAGTATTATGCGGAAACCATTGATTCTGCCCACCGTTATGACCTTGCCGCAAGCCCGCGAGCAACTGCTCGACTCGCAAACCGAACTGGCGTGTGTCATCGATGAATATGGTGGGTTGACCGGCATTCTCACGCTGGAAGATCTCGCCGAAGAGATCACCGGAGATGTGACCGATGAGCATGACGATGCCGGCGCAGCGTTGGCAATCGAAGTACACAGTACTGACAGCTGGCGGATGGCCGGGGATCTCCCAGTTGACGAAGCAGAACGCGAGATCGACCATGATTTACCGCGAGGAGACTATGAAACCATCGCCGGTATGCTCATCGCCTATCTGAAAGACCTACCGAGGGTTGGGCAAACCGTCCGCATGGACATGCCCCAGACACCTTCAGATCTGATGCAGGACGAGCATGCCACCAGGTATGTGGACGTCACCGTACTGGAAGTCGACAAGCACGTTCCGACGCTGGTTGAACTCGCCGTGCAGGTGACCAGTGACGAGCCGGACCAGGAGGGCACACCGTCATGAGTAATCCGTGGATCGTGCTGCTCTCAACCATTGGCATCATTGGGCTGAGCGCCTTCTTTGTCATCATCGAATTCTCGCTGATGGGCGCCCGTCCGCATCGTTTAGAAGACAAAGCGCAAACCAGTCGTGGAGCACGTGCTGCGCTGCGAGGTACACATGAGCTCACCATCATGCTGGCCGGAGCGCAACTGGGTATCACGGCCTGTACCTTTGCTCTTGGGGCGGTGACCAAACCTGCCGTTGACGCTTGGCTGACTCCGGCATTTGAAGCACTGGGGCTCCCCGGATGGCTGATCAATAGCGCCTCGTTTGTCGTGTCACTGTTGGTTGTGACCTTCTTACACCTGGTTGTTGGTGAGATGGCACCCAAATCGTGGGCCATTGCTCACCCCGAGCGGGCGGCAGTGGCTATTGGGCTGCCTGCCAGGGGCTTTGTTCGGTTATTGGGGCCACTGCTGCGGTGGATCAACGACTTCGCGAATCGCCTCGTTGCTGCCTCAGGTGTGGAACCTGTGGACCGGGCAGCTGTGGGCGGTAGGGATGCCGCCACCATTCGAAGGCTGGTGGAGCATTCTGCCGACACTGGCGCCCTAGAAGATACCATTCGCAGCCCAATTTCCGAGGCTCTTGAGCTTGAGACACTGCGTGTGGAAGACCTGATCTCCCCGCATGGTGCTCCGACCTCAGTAGCCGCTGATGATTGTGTTGCAGATATTCAGGCTGCGGTACTTTCCTCCGGGCACATGCGTATCTTGGTCACCAGCAATGATCACCCAGCTCCGGGCGTGGTGCATGTTCGTGACACCCTGTTGGAGCCCGCCGCTCGACCGGCCGCCGAGCTGGCGCGAGAGGCCTTCACCGTGGCCGCCGGAACACCCGTCCACGAAGCGCTCACCGACATGCGCCACAGCAGTGAACAATTGGCGATTGTCATGGACCAATCGAAGTTTCTCGGCATTATCACGTTCAACGATGCCGTCAGCCGTTTGCTGCCCAGGCGCGAGACTGCGGGTAATTAAACCCGGCCTTGTTCCTTGGCATAGTGGGACACTTCAGCGCGAGTGTTGAACTCTACTATCGCACCACGGCGCTGGGTGGAATACTAGAACCTATGAATTTTATAGACGCTCTCCAGGACTTTGTCCTTGGGTTGCCAGAAGCCGTTCAATTTCTCGGTGTCGCGCTCGCGGCCATGGTGCCATTCGTAGAAAACTATGGTGCGGTGGTGATCGGATCCATTGCAGGTATTCCTATCTGGGCCACCGTTGCCATGGCAATCATCGGCAATGTAGCGGTCATTGCGCTGATCACCTTGATTGCTGGGCGTACCCGTGATGCTGTTCTTGCACGGAAAACTCAGCCCGATGACACAGGGCAGGCCGATACAGACAGGCGTCAGCGCGTTCGCAGGTTATTTGACCGTTATGGCATCCCGGGCGTGACTCTGCTGGGCATGTTGTTGGTGCCCACGCATTTCATCGCCGTCACGCTGGTGTCGTTTGGTTGTTCTCGGACCGGCGTGATCGTCTGGCACGCTATCGCCATCACCATTTATGCGGTGTTGACGGGAGCGTTGATGGTGGGGCTCTTTAGCCTCACCGGTGCTTAGACCAACCCTCGCCGGGTTAGTGGTCGCGGCGCGGCACCACTTGATTGGCGACGAGACGCTGGCGGATCTCGCCATGTTGATTCTTCGTCAGCGACTCAACCTGGACCATGCCCTGGGGCTTAGACCGCGAGGGCGTAATCTTCAGGACTGTACTGTCCACGTGCAAGATATCGCCCGGACGGGTTGCAGAAGGCCAGGCGATGTCTCCACCGGCGCCAACGATGCCGTGGGCAACGGGGAAGCTGGCGACTAACAGCTTCATGGTCAGACTGGCCGTGTGCCAGCCACTGGCGGCAAGACCGGCGAAGAACGTATTTTGGGCTGCGATCTCGTCCGTGTGGAATGGTTGGGGATCAAACTGACTGGCGAAGGCGATGATCTCATCCGCCGTGATTTCATAGGTGGAGCTGGTGAAGTTGTCGCCGACGGCGAGGTCATCGAGATAGCGACTGGTCGCATCTGACATGGTGGTCTCCTTGAAAGTTCAATGCGATTGGACGGAAGACGTAGTGCGTTCTGCCGTAACCTCAGGCGCAGTTATTGTGGTGGGCGCAAGCAAGCCACGGACTGCAGCGGTGACCAACAGTATGAGCGCGATAAACAAGATGGCTTCGACGCCGATGTAGTAGTAATGCGTGGCCGATCCGCCTTCGGATGTTCCGGCCAGAACGGCGTCTGTTTCAACCGCTAACAGTGGTCGTATGATGGCCGTTTTGAGCACTAACATCGCCACCGCAATGAACGTGTAGAGGCGCATTGCGCTGAATTGCGTAAGGGGTTGCACGCGGTGGTTGCGCCACAGCGAGACCAACGCGATCAACAGGATGATCGCGAGTGCGACCTCAACAATATTCATCGCCAAGAAAACACGGCGGCCGATCCCCAGCCCCAAGGGAATCGTGATCCCTGGTGCCGTGAATTTCAGCGGAGCCTCAATGAATGAAATACCGATGATCAGACCGATCCAGATCGCCGGAAGCATGAGCATCATGGCTCGGGCCCAGCGTGGTGCGTGTGTGGCAGCGGTGATCATGAACGGTTCTCCTTTGCAATGGTGCGGCGGTAGAGCACAACGGTCACAACGCCGCACAGTAGATATGACAAGCCTACGAAGAGCCACCCGGTGGCAAATGAATGCGTCACGTCGTGTAGCAGCCCCATGATCAGCGGGCCCAGCGCAAAACCGGTGTACATGCCCATCGAATTGAGCCCGGAAGCCGCACCAATCTTATGCGACGGGACGACTCGCAGCAGACCGGCATTGATCACAACGTTGGCGCCGAACACCGTGACGCCGTGGAGGGCCGCGCCGACCCACACCAGTGCGGGTTGCTGCCACAGCGTGGCACCCAAGAAGGCGAATACTCCCAGGAGCGCACCGGCACTGATGATCATCAACAATCGAGACGGTTCGGCACCCGCCTGCATGCGTCGACTCCAGGCGATACGCGATACGACACCGATGATCCCGGAGACTGCGGTTGCCACACCCCCAAGGACCAGGGAGAAGTTGAGCTCTTGGACGGCAAAGAGCGGTAGGTAGACATTGGTGGCCTGCATACCCATGCCCGAGAGCATGGCGATCGCGGCGAAGAAATAGACAATGGCGGGGAGCTTGTCCTTGGTACCGACCGTGGAGATTTTGCCGGTGTCGACGGTGACTTCTGGCGGCTCAGGTTCTGGCATGGTGCTCTTGCGGCGAGCCAATTGTGCCGGGGACGGCACATACTTGAGAGAGATCAACCACAGGAGTACACAGACGACTGCACCACCCAGGGCCGCACCCGTCCACCCCAGCGCCAGGGCGACGGCTGGAAAGAACAGTCCTGAAAACAGTTGGGAAGCCTGCACACCGGATTGTTTGATGCCGATCCACCCGGTGCGTTTTGCTAACGGCACGGCACGGATAATCACCCGGTTGGTCGTTGGATTGGAGATAGCCTGTGCCGGTCCAGCCAAGACCGCAGCGATGAGCAGGAGCCAATAACTGTGGGCAAACGCCGCGACCACCAGCGCTATAGCAGTGCCCAAAAAGATGAACAGCATTTGGGCGCGCACGCTGATCTTATCGGCCAGATTACCCAACCACATACTGGAGACCGCAGCCGCCGCGAACACCACGGTGACAATGAAACCGATCTGACCGGCTGAAATGCCGAGCTCCTCAATGATCAAAGCCGACGAGACCGAGACTCCGTAGTTGAATAACGGCCCCGCACCCATCGCGCACAACAAAATAATGAGCAGGCCGGTTGAGGCTGAAGCGGCAGCAGGAGTCTTCGGTGTGGTCACATGAACCAGGGTAGCCCTTTTCGCGCTGGTGTGGCTCCCACTAGAGCAGGCTTACGTTTGGCCACTGCGACGCCAGATCTGACCGCAGGGCTATTGTTGACAGCCGAACGTACATGCGATAATTAGGTATGAAAAACGTTCCCAGCTACATTCCAGACGGCCCGTTGCTCGACCGGACCCTCGGCATCGTCAATCCTTACGATATGGCGCTTGATCGAGAGCTGTGGCGATGGATGCCGGACGGCGTGTCAATCTCAGCCACCCGCACCCCTCATCACCCCCTGACGGTAGACGAACTACTGGCAGATGCGATCGGCAACGACGACGACCTCCGTTCGACGGCTAGTCGTCTCGCCGCTGTGGAACCGGACGCGCTGGTCTTCGTCTGTGCTTCGGCGAGCTTCATCAATGGCCTTGACGGCGCGCGGCGTATTTCGGCCACTTTGACCGAGGCGGCCGGGGCCCCGGCGGTCACCACGTCGGAGGCTCTGCTGGAAGCGCTCGATGTGTTGGGTATTGGCCAGCTGGCCATCGCCACGCCCTACGTGCAGAAACTGACGTCCCGTTTGGAGCTGTTCCTCGCCGACCAGGGCCACCCCGTCGTCTCCACCGGCAGTCTGAACCGGGATCGTCTGATTTGGCGGGTGCCGTATCGCGTCACCGCGGATCTCATCCGCGGCACCGATCACCCGGATGCTGAGGCCATTTTCGTTTCGTGTACGAACCTGCCGACGTTCGACATCATCGCGCCGCTGGAAGAGGAGCTGGGCAAACCCATTCTCACAGCAAATCAAGTGTCTGCATGGGCTGGATTACGCCGTCTCGGGCTCTCATTGCCTCCCGTGGATCAGCGCTTGGCGACCGCCACTGCGCTGCCGACTCCACCAGTTGGTACCCCAGAAGTTCAGCGGCCCTGAAACAACGCACCGAGTCCGTCGGCCGTGGCAGGATGTCCCGCGAGGATCAGCCCGTACCAGGCCGTGACCTGATTGGCGGTCAGCACGGGCATCCCGATGGCGGCCTCGAGGTCGGGCAGCACCTCAATAGTATGTAAGGCCGTATCGGGTAGCAGCAGGCATTTGGCGTCACCTAGTTCGGCGGTCCGGGCCAGGTTCAGCACCCAGTCGGGTCCCAGGGCACCGGCATCTTCGCCCGATGGCACATCGTGGGCAGACGCGGCGGCGACGGTCAGCCCGGCGTCACCTAGATAGCGCACGAATTCGGCGGTGACGTCGTGGGGATAGGTCGCGGCCACCGCGACGGACTGCACGCCCAGGTGGTGCGCCGCGGCGACGAACGCCAACGACGTCGACGACGAGGACACCCCCGCTGCTTCCTCGACCCAGTGGGCCTGGTCGCTGCTGCCGTCCCACCCGTAGACGAAACTGCCGGAGGTGCACGCCCACATCACCGCATCTGGATGCAGCTGGGCAGCCGCGCGGGCCGGTGGGACCAGCCGCTGTCGCGAACCGATCTCCAATAGGGCCTCGACGTCGTGCTCGGTGGCACCTTCCCACGTGTGAATCACCGGAAAGGCAGCGTTGCGAATGCGGGATTGTAGCGTGCTGAATTCGTCTTCGGCGCTGTGGCCGGGATACAGCATGGCAACGGTGACCATGAGCAGCCCCTCCCTGTTGCGTGCGTCACTGACAGCCTACAGTTAAGCCATGGCTCGTTTCATCACCGTCACCCTCGTCCAGCGCCAGGTCACCGCACGCGCACAGCTGCTCGACGACGAAGCGCCACGCACCGCCGAGGCTGTCTGGCAGGCGTTACCACAGGCCGGGCAGGTGTATCACGGTAAGTTCGCACGGAATGAGGTCTACGCACTGGTTCCCGCCTTCGCCGCCCAGGAGCCGGGCACTGAGAACCCCACAGTCACCCCGATTCCCGGCGACCTGTGCTATTTCACCTTCGACGGCACGCTCGAGCATCCCGCCTACGGCTACGAGGCCTCAGCCGGTACCGACGACACCCGAATGTTGATCGATCTCGCGGTGTTCTACGGCCGCAACAACCTGCTGCTCAATGGCGACGTCGGCTGGGTGCCTGGCAACGTGTTCGGCACCATCGTCGAGGGGCTCGACGAATTCGCGGCAGCCTGCCAGGACGTGTGGATGGGTGGGGCCCGCGGGGAGACCCTCAGCTATGCTCGCGCCTGACCGCTGGAGCGTCAGGGCAGGCCTGCGCGGGTGAACTCTTTCTGCAGCCGGGGACGACGTCGATTGGTCTCCCGCAGGTCGCTGATGAAGGTATCCACCTCAGCAAGGGCGTTCGTTCCGGTGCTGAGGCGGCGCATGGTCTTCAGGTGTCGCGCAGCGTTCTTGTAGTGCGCTGCTCCCGTCTGCAGCAGCTCGAGGTCGACGAGCTCGCTCAATATCGGCAAGACGGCCAGTGGATCTATGGACTGGTATTGCTGGACGAGCCGTTCCCACACATCCTGGTTGCTCATCTTGGCAGCGTGAGCTGTTTCCCAGGCCGCGGCGGGATCCTTGAGTGCGTGCAATTGAAATAAGACGGCCTCACGTGGGTTGGCTGACAGCCGTTCCAGTACGGCATCCTGGTATGCGGGCCAGCTGGTACCGGCTTCGCCATGCAATCGAGTCGCAGTGGTGCTATTGGGCCAACGGTCGAACACCCACCAGCGAGCCTCCATGAGTTCATCTGGTCGGTGGCGGGCCAGTAACCCGCACCAGTATTCCGCGGCCTGGACGGACTGGTGGCCCCGATCGAACCCAGCAGCCCGCTGCGCCCACTCAACAGCGAGATCCAGTTGACCGATCTCCTCAAGAGCCTCCGCGGTGTTCTGAAACCACGCGGCAACACGTTTGTCCCGGGCATGAGTGCGGATGATCATCTCCACATCCTGGTCCAAGACTGCGAGCCGTTGTGCCTGCCAATGGAGTACGAAGTGCTCATGCGAATACGGTTGATGAACGTCCCGTTCTGCCAGCGGATCAATGCCGAGTCGTTCTGCACGCTCGGTCAACCTGGACCGGTAAGACTCCACACCGTGCGTGCCCAAGGCAAGTGCATAGCGCACAGGGTCGATCATAAAAAAGTCGACGTCGCCCTCGAACTGGAACTTCATCATCCACGCAACCAGCTTGGACGGCGTGATCTGGGCTGCAGCTGCGGTGCGCGGATGCAGTTCAAGAAGGCGCCGGCACGCGTCTCCAATAATGCCAGCGGAATCATCCGCCCGCGCGATGATCTTCATCGACGATGCCACAGCTTTCTGGGTGACACGATGCACCTCACCCGGGTCGTCGTTTTCAATGTGAGCTCGTTCGAGAATATCGACCGCTCCATGCATCTGCGTGCCGTGCGCATTCGCGGCTCGGTAGAAAAGCTCTGCACGGGTGCGGATCAACGGCAAAACATCATCAGACAATGTCGACATGGTTTTCATTCTAATATTAGAGGACTGCTAAGCCTCACGGATCGCTGGACTGTCCTATGATGCTCATGTTCTTTTGACTCTGTCCTCGTGTGCGCGCCGGAATACCCGCCATCTTCGCCTATGTTGGAAGGCAGTGAACAGGAGGCGATCGTGCAGATGAGGGACATGATTTTCGCACCTCGGTTTGCGCCTTTAGCAGCACCAGTATTGGCCACCGTGATCCACTGGTCAGCCAGCAGTCTGTGCCAACCGTAGCACCGGGGCAAGCCCAGCCGACGAGACGAGATTGGGTTCATCAAAGGAATAGGCAATACCAGCAGCAGTGTGATTAAAGAGCATCTCAGAGGTGCGTCTTTCTGACGAGGAATAGTGGCTTCAACACTCACTATTTTCCCATGTCAAAGACGCTTCTCCATGTTAAGACGCCGCACTCCCACCACATTTATCGGTGGATCAAGACTAAGCAAAACAGCGTTTTGCCACTTGAGGGTACGGATAATCTGCAGTAGATCATGAATAGTCTGTTTAGACGTGTTCAAGCTATATTGTCCGTGTAGGTAGATTTCTAAACGCATAGCAAAGGATCCAAGATGGTGTCGAGAGGTCTCGTGTCGTTAAAGAACGGTGCGAAAGATAAGCTTGATCGCTACACTTCCCGGACCTCGGGATACGCGTTCAACACGTATGATCATCAAGGTGACGTAGATCTTCCACTTACGCCAGCCGACGTACTGATGGCCAATCTCTTGAGCCTGAGACTGTCTGGCCGCGACGTCATCCCACTATTTGCCGAGGGCGACGGCCCCGCTCAGCGACTCAGAGTAGCGCTAGACGATGCTTTAGTAGCGTTGCGAGATGTAGCACCCTTCGAATCACATGGTGCGTTAACGATCCTTGAAGAGTCAGTGGAGAAGTTAACCGCTGCCGATGCGGCCACAAAATCAGTAAAGCAGTGGACTGAGGTCACTGTTTCCAAAGTTCTACACCGTCGTCGCCCACATATAGTGCCAGTGATCGACTCAAAAGTTCGCAAGTTTTACGGGATAGGAATTAGGCAACCCATGAATGTTCGACAAGCCCTTTGGGAAGACCTCGGAGAAAACGAGGGTTGGATTAGGGAACTTGCCGCGACAAAAACAACACCAGATGGCCGACCCCTGTCTCTACTGCGCGCAGCCGATATTCTGATTTGGATGTCATAAGCAATTAGCAACAAACAAAGAAAAAGTCACTCCACGCGGCGATGACTGAATAAGTCATCTTCGACGGCGCTGGGTGAAGTTTCATTCCAGTATGTCAACGACTTTTCCAACGAGCGATGGTGAGTTTCCATGGGATTTTTCAGCAACCTTTTTGACGGGATCGGTGGGGAGACCGCAGAATGCCCAATGTGCGGAAGCAAAATGCGCGGTGAAGGCGGTCGATTCGAGTGTCCTAACCACTGCGAAGGAGGGGTTTTCTTTGAAAGAGATGGTCAGTTAGTCAGCTCCATGGCCCGGAGTCCCACCGGAGGGGGAAGACCATGCATCAGCTGCCAGCAGGGACTGTCAGGATCGGATCACACATCAGAGTGGGAAAGTGGCAATAATTCATCAGCGTACGTTACATGCCGCCATTGCGGAGCTGAGAACTATATCTTTTAGACGACGATGAACACTGCATCGATGGGCACCCATAGAAGTCCTTCGGGAAAGTCTTGTTCAAGCCAAGAAAGGTAACGCCACTTTCCAAAAACGCGAGTTAGTTCCTGGTCAGCCGGGGTTTCGTGAGCACCAGATTGTCGTAATTGCTAATAAGTATCTAGAAGCCTGGCACCATGAGAATTATGGCCAGTTAGCCACGTTCTTTCCTCAGTACCAAAATGAGTCACGCGGTTTGAGAGCAGGGCAGGCGAAGAGCCTCTACCGGGACTACCGGCTGAATGACTCCAGGGTCTCCAAGGTCGTGGAGGTCGTACAGATTCTTTCGAAGGTAGAAGTTCAGGCAAAGATAGACGGGGCCGAGAGTACCATTACCCTGCGCTGGGTCCAGATGGACGAATCCGCTCAGCCTGTCTTGCGTGGTAAACCAGGTGAGTGGACTTTAACGCCCCACGGTCCGAGCAGATTTCTCGCAATCTTGAAGAATAACCCGTAGATATTACTGCAGCGCTCAGGATACTAGCAAGTAAGGTATACCTGCCGGCGTCATCTATGTTGGAAGGCAGTGAACAGGAGGCGATCGTGCAGATGATGGACACCAAGTACAGCGCGGCAGCACACCGAACGGCCGCCGTCGTTATTGGAGCATTACTACTCATGGGCTGCGGCTCAAATGATGCCCAGGACGACAATGAACCACCAGCAGCTCCACCGATGGTCGAACCCGAGCCTGCTGAAGATGCCGCAGACTCAACCGAAGATATTCCCATCGCAGAACTTGCTGATGCCACCTGGGTTGAAGAGACGGCGGCTGAACATGCCATTCCGCAGCGTGCCATGGCTGCCTATGCGGGGGCCGCGCTCCGGATCGCCGAAACCCGCCCGGAGTGCAATCTTGGGTGGAACACTCTGGCCGGTGTTGGTTCGGTGGAAACCGCTCACGCCAGCATTGATGAGTCTGGACTCAACGCTCAGGGCGTTGCTGAACCGGCGATCATCGGCCCGGTCTTGGACGGCAGCGAAGGCGTCATGGAAGTCGAAGATACTGATGAGGGTGAATACGACGACGATAAGCAGTGGGATCGTGCCGTTGGTCCTATGCAGTTTTTGCCGGAGACCTGGGAAACCCACGCCGTGGACGGCAATTTTGATGGTGAGATTGATCCGCAACAGATTGATGATGCAGTCCTAACCGCAGGCGTGTATCTGTGTGAAAATGCCGAGGATCTGACCGATGACGACGAGTGGGTCCAAGCCGTGACCACCTACAACCAGTCGTTGGAATATGCCCGTGATGTGGCCGGTATTGCTGAGTCCTATGCTGGAGATACAGCAGACGAATAAAATTCACGCTGATCGTTGCGAACCAGGGTTAATGGCCTAGTCCTCTGGCCGAGCGCACGAGGTCTTCGAGCTGCTGGAGGTAGACGTCGAAGGATTCGCGGCCGGGCTCACTGAGTGACAGGCGCCGAACCCGTCTATCAGCAGGGCTGTTCTCAATAGTAATGATCCCAGCGTCGGCGAGGGCAGATATATGTTTTGACAACGACGACTTACTTACTCCAACGAGCTTCAGGAGTGTCGAGAATTCAACGTATTCTGCGGGAGCGAGCGCAGCCAAGATCGCCAAGCGTGCAGGCTCATGGAGTAGTGGATCGAGATTGACGAAAGCGTCTTCGGCATCAGTAGGCACGTCGATCATCACGCCTTACGGGTGCTGTCAGTGGCGCTCTTCAGGCGCTGGAGGCCAGCCCGACAGACGAGAAGTATGACGACCACGGCCGCAAGCGCGCCCATGGTGTTGGGCGTCGTGACTCCAGCTGAGCGCAGGGGAAACTGCACGGCAATGTATGCGGCGGTGACTAGAATTCCTCCGCCAACGACGAGCCACGTGCCGACCCGATCGGACCAATCCAGCCGTGATCGTAGCGGTCGTGCCGCCCATAAACTTGCCTGGCCCAGCACGCTCAGACCGGATAGCCACACCATGATTTCTCTACGCAGCGAAGTGGGGCAGGATCATCGAGAGCGATCCTGCCCTGCGCGGCGCTATCCGCCCTCGGAGCTAGCCTCACCCCGGCGGAACGCACCCCCGGTGGATTCGTGGGGCAACCAGTCTGTTCCGAAGAGTTGTTTGCGTAGCGTGAGGTGCTGCTCGTTGGGTGTTGCCAGGTGGCCGCGGGCGCGAAGTTCCGGACTGACGAACTCGGCAAACGCTGCCATATCAGGCTGGCGTAAAGCGTAGTCCACATTGAAACCATCCACGCCGGCCACTGTCATCCAGTGCTCCAGTTCGTCCACGACGGTCTTGCCAGCCCCAATGATGACCGGTCCGCGGGCACCGATTGCCATATAGGCTGCCACATCGGCAACCGTCCACCGTCTGTCGGGGTCCATTGAAGTAAACGATTGCAGGGCTGACCGGTTGCCTTCGATGTGCGTTTCTTCCAGGACGTCGTCGGGATGTAGCTGTCCAAGATCAAGGCCAGTCCACCCTGCAAATAGGGCTAGGGCTGCCTCTTGATCCACGTAGCGAGTGTAATCCTGATACCGCTGATGGGCCTGCTTGTCAGTTTCTGCGGCAATAATGGTGACCGAGGTGATGAGTCGCGCGGTCTGGCGTGCACGCCCGGCTGCTGCCATGTGGGTTTCAACCCGGTCTACGAGTTGCCGGACGTTTTGTGGTGAGGTTCCAGAAAAGAACAGGACTTCGGCGTGTTTGACCGCGAACTCGATGCCCCGCGGGGAGGAACCCGCTTGGAAGAGTAGTGGTGTGCGCTGCGGACCGGGTGTCACCAGCGCCGGGCCGGGCACCCGAAACCACGGTCCCTCGTGATCGATTGTGTGGACTTTTTCCGGATCCAGGTAGGTGTTGGATGCCGGATCATTGACCAGCGCATCGGGTTCCACCGATGCTTCCCAGAGCCCGTATACGACTTCCATGTATTCATCAGCCCGGTCGTAGCGTTGATCGTGTGGCATGAGATCGTCACCGCCGAGATTCCGCAGGGCTGATTGTTGATACCCGGTGACAATATTCCACCCGATACGACCGCGGGTCAAGTGATCTAGCGTCGCGAAGGTTCGAGCTAATGCATAGGGTGGCAGATACGAGACATTCGCGGTGACACCAAAGCCCATACGCGTTGTTTCTGCTGCGACGGCACTGATCAGCAGCAGTGGATCGAGTGCTGGATATTGCATGCCAGCACGGATGGCCGTGGCACCCCTACCCTCGTAGACGTCATAAAGGCCTGAAACGTCTGCGAAGAACATGGAGTCGAAACCCGCGTCTTCGAGCAACTTGGCATGGCGACGCCAGAATTCCAGATCCAGATATTGTGCGGTATCGGCACCAGGATGTCGCCACAACCCAGACGTCTGATGGGTGGGAACAATCATATCGAGCGCGCTGAGAAACATAGCGTCATTGTCTCACGGAAATTTCGCGAATCATGCTCGATGGTTCTTGCTCGAGTCGTTCGCCTCCCAAAGTGCGTATCGTCGCCTTCCATGAAAAGTTGAGCGGTGCCCCCCTGGTCGCTTCACAATTGAAGGCGAATTTCAAGTTCGTAATATATCGCAGTTTTCCCATAGAAAGGTGTACTGCTAAGTATGCCTCAAGGTTAGGAACCGTAATAATTACCCTACGCATCACACTCACTTAACATCATTGGAGAGACCGTGACTGCCGAAGCACAATCCGGACCAAAGACTAAGAAACAGATTTGGAAACGTTGGTGGATGATCGTTAGATACGTCATCGTCGGCCTAGCGGTCATCGCTAATCTCTCTGGAGGCAGCGATGAGGAGGTTACAGCTGAGGCTCCAGCTCCGTCAAGCGAAATTCGGACTACAGTAGTACTCGGCCCGTAGTGGTTACAGGCCCTGAAGCGAGGAACACCTATGCCCGAGAACAAGCCGCGCGATGTAGTCGATGACGGTACCGGAACAACAACCCTCACTTCACCGGTACCAAAACTTGGGTACATAACCCGCGGGGCGACGTTCTTGCTCGGCGTCTTTGTAATGTCCGTTGGTATCGCCCTGAGTGTGCACGGCCAACTGGGTACCGCGCCAATCTCCACATTCCCGGCGGTTGTTGATGCTGCCTCGTCGTGGTCCGTTGGCACAGTCTCGGCCGTCATGAACGTCGTGTTCGTCTTCATGCAAATGCTGATCCTGCAGCGTCGTTTCAGGCTGTTCCAGCTGGTACAACTGCCCATCGCCCTGGTGTTTGGTGCGGTCATCGATCTGTCCTTTTGTCTCACCAGCTGGGCGCAAGTAGACCACTACCTGCTGCAGTGGGTCGTCACCATTATCGGCGCGCTCATATTGGGACTCGGCGTCTACATTCAAATTCAACCCAAACTGCTCTACCTGCCCGGTGAAGGGCTGGTCGTGGCGCTCACGCAGGTGAGCACGGTTCGATTCGGCACCATGAAACAGGTTGTTGATTGGTCGCTCGTGGTGATCTCTGCTGTGCTGTCGCTTGTTCTGATGCAGCGGCTCGAAGGCGTTCGCGAGGGCACCGTTTTCGCAGCCTTTGCGGTTGGTGGAGTGGTCAAGACGCTCGACTCTTTGAACCAACGACGACGCAAGTCCTACACGTCTGACAGGTAATATCGAAACCATGTCGCCCACCATGAACTTTGCCTTGCAGTCACTCCATCAATCGGGACGTGTTGTGTTGCCAGGAGCGCCAGCGATGTACTCCGATACCGCGCGGGGTTGGATCATCATCGTGCTGGTGTTCGTCAGCCTGTTGCCTCTAGGCCTGTTGCTGTTCGTGCTGCTCTTGGCAATCGCTACAGACTCATGGATAGCGGGTATCGTGATTTTTGCCTTCCTCGTCCTGGGCCCGCTAACGTTCACAGCGCTTGTGTGGTGGCGGTACTTCAGATGGCGCAAAAAGTATGCCGAGCTTCCAGAAGAAGTCCCCGTCACCATGGACCCGAGTGGTCTGACAATGCGCGGGGTGGGGCCAATTCCTTGGTCTGATTTCGGTCCGGCAGTGTATAAGTTGCTCCCAGCCGAGTTTGGCCGCGGACATTCAACCAGTGCAGTGCTCCCGCTGACGGAACGGGGGATGGTGATGGTGAACCAGCATATGCCGCCACACCTGAGCCAGCGGGTGACACCAATCCGCGTTGCCGGTCGGCCCTATCGCTACCTCGACGTGCCGGGAATTCGAGGATTGAGTCAGCACGAAGTGATGGAGTTGATTCATGCGGCCCACCGGATGTTCGTTTATTCATAGGTTATGTCTCCAACATTGCAACAGGCCATGCATGCACTACACCAAACCGGCAGACTCCGACTGCAGGGTGCGCCAGCTGTCTGGTCGAGTGGCATCCTGGTGCTTCTGCGGATAGTTATGGGGCTAGTGATCTTCCTAGCTGTTGGTGGACTGGTGGCAGTGGTTAGCGTAGCGTTCTTGGTTGAAAATCCACCATGGTTCGGCATGATTTTCGGCTTCATCTCGGGTCTCGGGATGATGGCAGTACTGTTTTTCTTGATTCGTCTGGGCATGCAACGACAAGAACAGTTTCGAGAAACTGAACGAGAGCCAGTCCTGCTGGAGCCGGCGGGCCTCACGTTGCGTGGGATCGGACCGATCCCGTGGAGAGATTTTGGCCCGGCAGTCAAAAGGATGGTTCCTGCCGAAAAGGATAGCGGCTACACTTTGCGCGCCGTCATGGAGTTAACCAATTCGGGGATGTTTAACGTCAACGAACGGACCCCGCCTGAATTGCGTGAGCGTATCTCGCCGGTGATGGGCCCGATGTGGAACCGGCATCACCGGTACATTTATGTCCCGGGCGTTGAAGGGCTACAACAATCCGACGCGATAGAGCTGATCAACATGGCCCACCGCATGTTTGGCTATGGTGG
>NZ_JAKDKW010000018.1 GCF_030453185.1 Yaniella sp.
TTGACCTTGTGGATGGCATACATCGGTAAGAGGTACAGCACCATAGCGATAATCGGCCCGGAGAGCGACTCGATGAGCGACAGCACTGATGGATTGAGGATCGCGGCAATCCAGGCGGTCAAAACGACGAATCCGATGACGCCGTAGCGGATGTACTTCTGATTGAGGCTTCCGTCCTTGGTGCCGAACGTGTTGTTGATGATGCCAACACCACCTTCAATACCTCCTAGCCAGTGTCCGAAGAATGACGAGGCGATGGCAACAATGGAGATCGCAGGTCCAAGAATTTGCAAGAACGGCTGATCAAGTTGATTGGCGAGGTACGACACGACCGGTAGGTTCGCCGCACGGGCTTCTTGCATACCTTCTGGACCAAGCGCCAATGCGGCTGACCAAACAAACCCCATAGTGAAGATGGTGAGGATGACGGCGGTCCATTTAATGATCTGGGCTGCTTTCATCCCGGCTCGGAGCTTATACCTATCTTTCAGCGAGACCGTGAGCTGGCTGGTTGCCGCTGCGAAGCTAAAGGAGAAGACCAGGACGGGAATGACTAGCCAGACCGAGGACACGAAGTCACCGAACGCAGGCATCTCACCGAATGAGTCCAGCTGCCAGTACGGAATGAGCCAAATGATCAAGAAAGCCAAGGCGGCAATCAGGGGGTATACGATCCAGCCGGTGACAATCGATACCAGCTTTGGTCCGGCGATCATCACGGCTGACATCGCTAACACCAATATCAGCGATAACAGCCAACGCGGCCAGGGTTCCATACCCAGCTGGTTAACCATCAAAGAGTCGACCGTATTCGTGATCGATACCGCGTAGATCAGGATGATTGGATAGATCGAGAGGAAATAGACGACCGTGATGAAGATGCCTGCGCCGCGTCCAAAGTACTGGCGAGAAACTTCCGTGATGTCCGACGTAGGTTCACGAACCGCCACCACCATTCTCGATAACCCTCGGTGCGCAAAGTAGGTCATCGGACCGATCAAGATCGTGGCAACAATCAGCGGGTAGACCCCACCTTCACCGGCGTTGATGGGCAGGAAAAGAATCCCAGCGCCCACCGCGGTGCCGAACAGGCTAATCAGCCAGCTGGTATCGAAGCGACTCCACTTGGGTTTTTCTTCCTTGCCCCGGCGCATTTCAAATTCCGCTGGGGTAACGGCAGTACCGCCTTCCGTGGGGAATTCCTCTCGGGACCAGCTCATACAGTGATCGCTCCTCTGCTCGGCGGACACTGCACCGAATCACACATTAGAAGATGGCACCGGCCTGAACACAGACCGCCAACTTAGCCTAGGTCAGATTGTGACAGGGCACATAATTAGAGGTGAAAGTACAGCGGGAGCCAACGAATCTTCGTTGGCTCCCGCGTTACTTTCGATGCTTTGAGCGTCATCGAAGATGAGATTAGTAGGCTTGTTTGCGCTGTTCCGTTACCAAATGGATCAGGGCAAACGAACCCTGGTTGATGGCGTCATAGCAAGCTTGGATTGCATCCGGCAGCTGTGAATTCTCGGTCACCTTGATTCCGAAACCGCCGAAGGCTTTGGCCATGTCGGCAAAGTTCGGGTTCTTCAGCTGGGTTCCGGAAACTCGGCCCGGGTAGTCACGTTCCTGGTGGGTACGGATGGTGCCGTATTCCTGGTTGTCCATGACGATGATGAACGGGGTGGCACCATATTGTTTGGCGGTGGCAATTTCTTGTCCGTTCATCAGGAACTCGCCGTCACCTGCAATCGACACCACGCACTTTTCTGGGAAGTTCAGTGATGCTGATACCGCAGAGGGGATGGAGTACCCCATGGAACCGTTGCGTGCCGAAATGAGTGAGCCGTAGTGGTGGGTCGGGAAGTATCGGTGTGCCCAGTTGGTGTGTTCACCGGCGCCGAAGGTGACCATCGCATCGTATGGCAGCGTTGGCACCAGATGGGCCATCATCGCATCCATGGTGGCCGGACCATCATGGATGTTTTCAGTTGGCAGGGCAGCAAAGTCTTCCTGTTGTTGGCGCATCTTGGCCGTCCAGGATTCCCATTCGGGTTTATTCGGCAGATCCATGCGCACCAGGTCACGAACAAAGTCAGCTGGTTTGGCCAAAATTTGATGGGATACTGGACCGGAGCGACCACGCAGTGCAGGATCGATTGTGACCAGGAAGTTTTTCTTATCCCAGTTCTGGCGAATCGTGAAACCATCGGTGATCATGTCCCCGGGTACGGTTCCAACGAAGACCAGGAGGTCGGTTTCCTCGAGGAGGTCGTAGGTTGGTTTCGGTCGCCCATAACCCATTGGTCCAACATATGATGGCGAATCAAACGGGATAGTACCCTGGGTACGCCATTCAACGGCACCGGCGATCTTGTGGTCTTCTAACCATTTGACCAGCTGTTCTGAGGCTTCGCTAGTCCAGTCGTTACCACCGGTAATGAACAGTGGCTTTTCCGACTCCAACAGGGCATCGTGCAGCTGTTTCCAGTCGTCGACGGTCATACCGCCACCGGCAACTGGAATTTGAGGATGTACTCGCGCATCGATGGGCTGGGTGATGATGTCTTCGGGAAGACCAACCACTACGGGGCCGGGGCGTCCGGAACTTGCAGCAAACATTGCTTCAGCAACAATTTCGGAGGCGCGTTCTGGGTGGTCGAGGACCATAACGCGTTTTGTTCCGGTGCCGAACCAGGCGTGTGGATCAAATTCCTGGAAGGCTTCTTTTTCGCGGTGTTCGAATGGGATGAGGCCGACGAACAGCACCATTGCTGTTGAGTCTTGCCATGCGGTGTGCAGTGCCACGTGGGCGTTTGCTGCACCTGGACCGCGGGTCACCATGGCGACACCGGGAGTTTGGTTGAGTTTGCCGTCTGCTTCGGCCATGTAGGTAGCTCCGCCTTCGTGGCGGCAGATGACGTTTTTGATCGGGGAATCAGCGAGTCCATCGAGGACATCCAAATACGATTCACCCGGGATCGAGTACACGCGTTCAACTCCGTGCGCTACCAGAGAGTCAACGATGACGTGTCCAGCAGATTTCTTCTGACCGTTACTATTGAGTGGATAACCCATGAAATAGTGCTCCTTGACTGAAATACCTTGCGTTCAGCCCAGTCGCCATTGACATATGGGCAAGCGCTAACCTTTATAAAGTACCAGCCCTGGTTGGAATATCTGAACTATAACCCGACGTTTCAGTAGACGAGACCGCAAATATTCCCGTCCGCAGCATGCAGTGCTGCATTAGGAGAAATACAGCATGTCCAATGTCATCATCGTCGGAGGCCACGGTAAAGTCGCGCAATTAGCTACTCCACTGTTGGTTGAAGCTGGTCACAAGGTCACATCAATTATCCGCAGCGCGGACCAGGAAGACACCATCAAACAGCTGGGCGCCACACCGTTGCTACTGGATGTCGAAACCTCAAACCAAGATGATCTGGCCAAAGCATTTGCCGGCCAGGACGCCGTCGTTTGGGCAGCTGGTGCCGGTGGCGGCAACCCCGAGCGCACCTATGCTGTCGACCGTGATGCAGCAATCGCGTCGATGGACGCAGCACAAGGTGCCAACGCTTTGCGCTACATCATGATTTCCTACCTTGGCTCTTCGTTAGACCACGGGGTCGATGAAGACAACTCATTCTTCCCCTATGCACAATCCAAGGCACTGGCCGATGAGCATCTAATGGATTCCGATCTGCACTGGACCATTCTTGGCCCCGGTATGCTGACGTTGGAAGATCCATCGAATACGATTCGCCGCGTTGGCCGTATGTCCAATGACAGCCTCGATGACAACGATTCCAAGGACACGTCGCGTGCGAATGTGGCCAATGCAATCGCTGCTGCCCTGAGCTCAGATAAGACAGTCAATAACATTGTGGAATTCGTTGACGGTCAGACCCCAATCGAAGACATCTTCCGCTAAAACACTCCGTTCCAGACGATCAGTAGTGGCTTGCCGCATCAATGACGTGAGACACTGGGAGGACCTTCCCGCGGAGATTTGATGCACTAGCGTGCCGCAAAGTTTCCGCACGAACACACAGAATTTCCTATCTGCAAAGGAGGCCACATGGCGCTCTTAGATTCCGCTGTATGGTCCGAAAAGATTTTCCTCAACGGCTGGCGAGCTGGTTCTGCTGAACCAACCGATATTCTGGAACCTGCCACCGGCAATGTTCTAGAACGTGCTGGCCTGGCAAGCGCCGACGATATTCATGAGGCCGCGCAAAAAGCTGCCGAAGCACAGAAAGCTTGGGCCGCCACCAAACCAGCCAAACGGGCCGCTGTTATGCGTCGAGCCGGACAACTGTTTGAAGAACATGCCGCCGAACTCACTAACTGGATTCAGCGCGAAACCGGGGCTATCCCGGCCAAAGCTGGCTTGGAAATCAACGTTGCTGCTAATGAATGTTATGACGCGTCAGCACTGCCCCACCACTCGATGGGTGATGTGCTAACTTCCGATGAGGATCACTGGTCCTTTGCACGTCGCCTGCCGGTAGGTG
This sequence comes from Yaniella sp., assembly GCF_030453185.1. Classification (GTDB taxonomy): domain Bacteria; phylum Actinomycetota; class Actinomycetes; order Actinomycetales; family Micrococcaceae; genus Yaniella. The sequence continues at coordinate 4,518 of NZ_JAKDKW010000018.1, forward strand.
TTGTCGGTGTGATCTCACCGTTCAACTTCCCACTGATCCTTTCTATCCGTTCCGTCGTCCCAGCACTGGCGCTGGGCAATGCGGTCGTGCTGAAACCAGATCCACGCACCCCAGTCTCCGGCGGTGTCATGATCGCTCGTGCCCTGGAAGAAGCCGGTCTACCCGAGGGTGTCTTCCAGATGGTGCCCGGTGGAGCCGAAGCTGGCGCCGCCCTGACTGAAGCACCCGAAATTGAGGTCGTTTCCTTCACCGGCTCCACTGCCGCTGGGCGCAAGGTTGGTGAGGCCGCCGGTCGCAATCTCAAACGAGTACATCTGGAACTGGGTGGTAACAATGCCACCGTCGTATTGCCCGGGGCCGATGTCGCCAAGGCCGCTTCTGCTGGCGCGTTCGGCTCATTCCTGCACCAGGGCCAGGTCTGTATGACCACCGGTCGTCACCTGGTGCACGAATCTATCGCCGAAGAATATGTGGCCGCCCTGCAGCAAAAAGCTGAGCAGCTCCCACTAGGCGACCCCACCGATGAGAACATCGCGATTGGCCCGGTAATCGATGAAGGTCAGCGCGATAATATCGATCGCATCGTTCGTGAGTCCAAGGATGGTGGCGCCAGGGTCGTTGCGGGCGGCACCTATGACAAGCTGTTCTACTCTCCAACCGTCATTACCGACCTGACCAATGAGAGCCCAGCGTGGAGCCAAGAGATTTTCGGCCCGGTCGCGCCGGTCCGGACGTTTTCGACCATTGAGGAAGCAGCCGATATTATCAACGCTTCCGAATACGGTCTATCGGTTGGACTGCTCGGCAATGTCGGAGAGGCCATGAAGCTGGCGGACATGGTGCGCTCTGGCAAGGTGCATATCAATGAGCAGACTGTTTCCGATGAGTCCAACGCTCCGTTTGGTGGGTTCGGTAATTCGGGCAACGGTTCTCGCATCGGTGGCTACACCACGAACATCGAGGCGTTCACCGAAGTACAATGGCTGACTATGCGACCAGAAATCGCACCCTACCCGTTCTAAACACCCCTTCGCTAGCTAACAGTAGACCCCTTGAACCTTGACGGTTTCAAGGGGTCTGCCACGCTCAACCCGGATTCCAGAGCCAAGCGTGTGCATGACCGGTGGTATTTATCATCATCTGTCGTTCAACGTTATTCAGCTGTTTCGTTTCCATCCCGCAGATGAGACGATAAGAGTTGCTAGGGAATCTAGCGTCGTCTATCAACGAAGGATGATACCTATGACAATGCGAGCTGCACGTTTCTACGATCAACAAGATATCCGCATAGAAGATATTGACCGCCCAATCCCCGGCCCCGACGACGTTCTGATCGACATTGCATGGTGCGGTATCTGCGGTACAGATATTCATGAATACCAAGATGGACCAATTTTTATCCCTCCAAAGGGTAGTCCCCATCCGGTCACGGGCGAGGAAGCCCCAATTACCCTCGGTCACGAATTTTCTGGAACTATCTCCGAAGTAGGCGACAACGTCACCAGTCTCAAAGCAGGCCAGAACGTTGTTGTGGAACCATATGTGATTCACAAAGAGTACTGGGGCAAAGACAACTACCACCTGACACCCGATCAGAACTTTATTGGTCTGGCCGGTGGAGGTGGCGGTCTAGCCGAACAGATTGCTGTGGACCAGCACTGGGTGCACCCGATCCCAGACAGCCTGCCGTTGGACGAAGCCGCACTTATTGAACCACTAGCGGTGGCCTATCACGCGGTCGAACGTTCCGAGGCCAAAGCCGGCGACGTCGCTCTGATCGGCGGTGCTGGCCCAATTGGACTCCTGACTGCTGCAGTTGCCAAAGCACAAGGGCTGACCACTATCATGTCCGAACTGTCGAAAAAGCGTATCGAAACCGCCCAGGAAACCGGCGTCGCCGACCACGTTGTAAATCCCAAAGAGGTCGACGTGGTGGAAGAAGTCTTAAAGCTCACCGATGGCAAAGGCGCTGACGTCGGCTTCGAAGCGACCTCGGTTGATGTTGTCCTGAATACGCTTTTCGCGGCGGTGAAAAAGGCAGGCGTGATCGTCAACGAATCGATCTGGGGACACAAACCAGCGGCAAATCTTGCGGACCTGGTCACGAAGGAACAAGACCTGCGAGGCACCATCGGGTACTACAACAGTCATGCGCCAAGCATTGAACTGGCAAGCTCAGGAAAAGTAGATCTGAAACCGTTCATCACACACAAGATTGCCCTGGACGAACTCGTAAATACTGGCTTCGACACGCTGATTCATCACAATGACACAGCGGTGAAGATCCTCGTGTCCCCGACCGGCAAGGGCCTCAACAGCTAAGGTGCCACAAATAGAAGGATGAACCGGTATATCGTGGCTGTGGCACTGTGCTACGGCGGCGATATACCGAACCCCACCTTGCGTGCTTGCTGTCCGCGTCTAACGCCTAGTCTTTCAGGTAGGCAGCAAGACCCAGACTGCCAAACTTCGCTGACACATCCTGTGTGCCAATTGGAGCGTGTGCCGCTATACCAATCGGACCATGCGGGCAATCAACAATCAGCACCGACGTTCGTCCTTGATACTCGTGGTAGTCTCGCACTCGGCCCCAGCCGGAAACAGTCCAATGCTTCACCGTGTGTGGCCCATAGCCAGGCAGCGCATTGGCGAGACCATCTGGTTCGAAGACCGCAGCCATCCACTGCTTCACGCGCCCGTCGTCGGCGAACACCTGGCGTAGCACGGTCAGCAATTCCGCTGCGGTGGTGGTGCCGGTAAATCCTTCGCCACTTGAGCGTTCTTCGACACCGGTGATGGTGGTGTTGTTGAGATGGGCTATATACCGGCGACCGTGTTCAACCAAGTCGATACCCAGAGCCGTGAAATGCTCGAGTAGCGCCATGGTTGCAGCACCGTCACCACTACCGATCATCAGGTGCATGGCGTCGTCGACGGTGACGCGGAGGGAACCATGCAGGTGGCGCAGCGAACCCGTATAGGCGTGCGAACGGTGGTGGTCTGTGATGTCTATGCTGTGATCAAACAGTCCCGGATTCGTGTGTTCAAGCTCTGCCAAAGTGCAGGCAAAGAAGAGTTTCCCCACACCGGAAAAAGTAAACACCATATCGTCAAGGACGGCGCGACCACCTTCAACTGCGTAGAGCAGTTCACCAAATTCTTGGCCCCAGTAGTCAGGCTCGACCAATTGGCGCTTCAGGACTTCAACGCGATGGGTATCCAGGTAAAACGCCTCGATCGCGTTACCAAACTCCACGAACATTTCTTGTGCTCGCACCCGCCCCGGGACCCCGTCTTCGAATTCGACGGGAATGGACTCAGCGAAGACCGCAACGGAAGCAACCGGCTGGCCATCCCGATCCAGCAGCAAGCCAACTTGCGACAATCCTCGGATACCGCGGCCGTTCTTTTCTGCAAAGTGTCCCCAGCCCAGGGAGGCCCCCAACATGGGCGTCATTAAGTTACTCAACAATGCGATGGCTGTGGCGCAAAGTTGCGTATCCAAACCGAGTTCAACAGCTTGTTGGGCATCCTGGCTGCCCTGCGCCAACCGTTCTAATATCAGGGCCTGGTCGTGTGCGGAGGTAACGGTCATCGAATCAATCGAATGCGACCAATCCAGTTCGGCTGAGCGAGGGAAAATTTCACGGTGCAGTGAATCTTGCATCCCGATTCGTGGGCAGTAGTCGTTGACCCACTGCAGGGCGTCGCCGGTGGCTTCACCGATAGCATGGAACACAATTTGGGTACAGATGTTGTCTGAGGTGATCATCATCTGTGCTAGATGGTCGCGTAAACTCAGCTCGATCCCACCCGATAAGTGGCGCATGATGCCGGCTTGAACACCATCTTTGAGCGGATCATCAATCACATGCGGGTCATCCAGCGAAAGCCTGCCGGCCTGGACTAATGCGAGACAGGCTAGTAGAACGCTGACCTTCCGGGTGCTAAATGCTGCAAGCACCTCACGTTCCGATTCACCGACGGCCTGCCCCGTGGCGATGTCCCGTACTTGCCAATGCACCGCAAACGGGTATTCCTCGGTGATTTCGTGAAGACTGTTCCCTAAGGCATTTAACGTATCTGACATGTACTCCACGCAAAGATTATTTGGTGCAACGTAGCCGGGCTGAGTCTAGACATTTCGAAGCAGCGGACTTGTATGTTTGATTTTTCACATATTACCCCAGGTCTCTGAACGCGCACCCAAAATGGTCTGAAAAACCCTTTTGAAGAACTGTATAACAGCCGGCCTAGTTTCGCTACTGGGCGGTAGGTCCTGAGCGCGTCCGTGTGTCAGATACTGCGTGCACGAAAAAGCCCCGCCGGGTCAACGAGATCTCGTTGACCCAGCGGGGCTTCCAGGGGTGGGTGGCTATCTAGCCGGTGGTTACTCCTCGAGGAAGAGGTCTTGGGCTGTTGGGGCGTCGCCGATGAAGTCATAGCGATCAGCGAGTTCGACCATGTCCATGAGCTGTTCAGTATTCAGCTCGCCGTCGAGGCGCTCCATGGTGAGTGCTTCAGCATCTTCTTGTGAGATCTCGAGGAAGTCGACCAGCAGTTCGCGGGAACCTTCTTGGTCTTCTTCAGCGGCAGCCAGAGCTTCTGTCATGGCTTCACCGAAATCGGCGGCCATCTCAGGATCGTCAGCGGCCAATTCACCGGAGGTGAAGGTAACCATGGTTGCCATGCCTGGATCATTTTCCTGGAAGGAATAACCAATGAGTTCATTTTCCTCATCGGCGAGGAGACCGGAGAGGAACGGTTCTGGAATCCACACTGCATCCGTGTTGCCACGCTCAAGCTGTGCTGGCATATCTGGGAAGGCAATTTCGGAGAATTCGAGAGCCTGTGGATCAGCGCCGTCTTGTTCGGCCAGGTTCATCACAGTCAAGTCCCCAAGGGTATTGAGAGCATTCACCGCAGTGGTCTTGCCTTCAAGGTCTGCCCAGGTGTCAATGTCCGAGTCTGCTCGAGTGACCACGCCGGCCACATCCTCGCCATCTTCAAGAGAGTTGGAGTATCCAGCCACGATTTTCATGTCGAGGCCCTGGTCAACCGCGGTAACAACCGACAGCGGGTTACCAACACCAAAGTCCATCTGTCCGGCCGACACAGCAGGCAGCATCGCGGCACCGGCCGTGGAGACCTCATAGTTCACGTCGAAGCCGTGTTCTTCAAAGATGCCGTTCTCGATGCCGTAAGCAACGCCCACGCTGGGGGCGATGGACAACACGCCGATGGTTACTTCCCGGAGTTCTTCGCCGTCGCCGGAAGCCTCTTCGCCGCCGCCACCGCATGCGGTCAGCAAAAGGGCGGCTGTAGCGGCAGTTGCGATGCCTGTCATCAGTTTGTTCTTCATTGGTTCTCCTGGTATGAGTGCTTCCGGACGGACAACATGTACGACTAGAAACGGTATGAGGTGAGAGAGAGGATCGATAGCTGAGTTTGATCTATATATTCATCAATTGAGATCTACAATAGACCACTTCCCGTGGCATTGGAAGGGTTTATTCAACAAAATTGTTAGGTTCGTCACACGCGAATTTTTGTAAACAAAAGGGGCCTGTGGAAGCATCTTTTTGCTCTCCACAGGCCCCATGCGGTAGGCCTAGAGCCCGTTATGCGTAGAAGCGGGACAAGAAGGTCGCTACGACTGCTGGACGCTCCTCGCCCTCGATCTCGATGGTCGAGTTGGTGACCAGGTGCAGGCCATTGCCCTTGACCTCTTTTACCTCAGCGACTTCAGCGTGCATACGGATGCGCGAGCCGACTTTCACCGGGTTTGTAAAGCGAACTTTGTCGAGGCCGTAGTTCACCTTGGTGGAGACTCCGGTGACGTCGAACAGCTCAGACCAGAACGGGATGATCAACGAGAGGGTCAAAAAACCGTGTGCGATCGGGGCGCCAAATGGTCCTTCTTTCGCACGCTCAACGTCAGTGTGGATCCACTGGTGATCGCTAGTCGCATCAGCGAAGGTGTTAATCATGTCCTGCGTGACGGTCATCCACTCGGTGGAACCCAGGTCTGTGCCTGCAAGGTCAGCAACTTTGTCGAATTCGACGACGGTACGTGCAGTAGTTTCAGTCATTGGGATCAAATTCCTTATCTGTCTTCAGTCAATGGTTTAGGCGAACGCGCTTTGGCCGGTAATTGCACGGCCTACAATGAGTGCGTTGATTTCGTGGGTGCCTTCGTAGGAATACACTGCTTCGGCGTCAGCATGGAAGCGAGCAACATCCGTGTCTAGGGTGATGCCGTTGCCACCACATACTTCACGAGCCAGTGCGACTGTTTCGCGAAGTTTTGAAGCGGTAAACATTTTGGCCAGTGCCGAATTCTCATCTTTGTAGACACCGGCATCTTGCTGTTCGGTGAGCTGCATGGCCAGGGCGACCGAGGCGGTGACGTTGCCCAGCATGGTGGCCAGTTTTTCTTGAATCAACTGGAATCCGGCGATCGGTTTGCCGAACTGTTCACGATTCGTGGTGTAACGAACGGCGGCCTCATAGGCACCGGCCATCGCTCCGGCGGCGATCCAGGAAACATCGGAACGCAACAGGCGGAGGCATTTGGCGACATCGCGGAACGAGTTGATGTTCAGCAATCGAGCATCGCCGGGCACCTGCACATTGTCGTAGTAGATGTCAGCGTTCTGCATGATGCGCAGCGAAGCCTTGCGCTCGATCTTCTCCAAGGAAACGCCCTCGGCTTCGCGAGGCACGAGGAACGCCTTGACCTGGTTATCGGCGGTATCGCGAGCGAAGGTGCACAGCACATCAGCTTGGAACGCGCCACCAATCCAGCGTTTGGCGCCATTGATGGTCCACGTTCCATCGTCGTTTTGTGAAGCCGTGGTTTGGAGTCCACCGGCAACATCTGAGCCGTGCTCCGGCTCGGTCAGTGCGAAAACGCCGAGCAGTTCGTAGTTCACGATTTTTGGATCGAGTTCTGCGACCTGTTCTGCACTACCGCCTTGTTTCACGACGGTGCGAAACAAGCCGGCTTGCGCGTTGAAGAAGGTCGCGACGTTAGTGTCGCAACGAGCCAGCTCAAAGGTTCGCATGGATTCGAAAACACCGCGAACAGATTCGCCGGCTTCCTTGAGTGCCGCAGGATTCATCAAACGCAGGGATTGCAGCGGTTCAATAATTTCTTCTGGCAGGCGATCTTCGTGCCACGCATCGTTGAGGTACGGGTATACCTTCTCGGTGAGTGTGGTGCGCAGTTCGTCCAGCACGGTTTTCTCAGCCGCGGTCAAGCGTTCCGAAAAACCGTAGACGTCCCAGGACGGTGCTTGGCTCACGCTGATGCACCACCTTGATCCAGGCTGAGAAGCTTCACAGCGTTGTCCTTGAGGATCAGTGGACGAACTTCGTCTTTGATCGGCAAGTCTTCAAACGCGGCCAGCCATTTTGGTGGTGGAATCAGCGGGAAATCGGTTCCAAAGAGCACTTTGTGCTTCAGCACGTTGTTTGACTGACGCACCAGGGACTCAGGGAAGTACTTGGGCGACCAGCCAGATAAGTCGATGTAGACGTTCGACTTGTGGGTGGCAATCGAGTTGGCCTCGTCCTGCCACGGCACCGAAGGGTGGGCCATGATAATCTGCAGGTTTGGAAAATCTGCGGCAACTTCATCCAACAACAGTGGGTTGGAGTAGCCGAGTTTGATACCTGCACCGCCAGGGAGTCCGGCACCCATTCCGTTTTGTCCGGTATGGGAGAGCATCGGGAGACCAATTTCCTCCAGAGCTTCCCACAGTGGGTAAAACTCACGATCCGATGGGTCGAAACCCTGCACAGACGGGTGGAACTTGAATCCGCGAACGCCCAGCTCATCAGCCTGACGTTTCGCTTCCTCGATGGCTGCCGCACCAGTTCGTGGATCTACCGAGCCGAATGGGATCAGTACGTCGTTATTGCGTGCTGCCCCCGCGACAAGGTCGTCGATCGAGTTTGGCATGTGACCGTCAAACTGAGTGCGTGCATCCAGCGTAAAGACGACCGCTGCCATGCCGAGATCACGGTAAATATCGGCAATTTTGTCGATAGATGGCGTGCGATCTTCGGACTTGAAGTATTTGGCTGACGCCTCGTAGAACAGTTCCGGCATGGGCTTGTGGCCCTGCTCGTCAAGTTCAATATGAACGTGAACGTCTACCGCGGAGATCGCGGAGACATCAATGTTGGATACGTACTTTGCCACAGATACCACCTAGGCCTTTGGCTGCAGGTCTGCCGGCAGTTCTGGCATTTTTTCGCCGACTTCTTGCAGGTTGTCTTCAACGATCGAGCGACCGTTGGCCTTGAGTGCTTCGTAGTTCCAACCGCCTTCAAGGTATTCGGTAACAACTGGTTCTGGGTGGCCCCAAACCTGCAGACGATCGCCACCGACACCAATGGCCTGACCGGTGATGTTTGCTGCGTCGTCAGACGACAGGAAGGCAACCAAGCCGGCAACGTCGGCGGCGGTACCGAAGCCAAGATCCTTGCGGAAGAAATCTGGCATGGCTTCACCGGCTTTGTCAGCTTCGATCGCAGCTGAGAAGTACGGCACGGTTTCGGTCATGGCTGTTGCTGCCACTGGGATAATTGCGTTGACAGTTACACCGGCGCGCTTCATTTCGAGTGCCCAGGTGCGCACCATACCGACGATGCCTGCCTTGGCTGCGGCGTAGTTTGTCTGACCGAAGTTGCCACGCTGACCGGTTGGAGAACCGATGGTCACGATGCGACCTTTGATCTCATTGTTCTTGAAGTAGTCGAATGCTGCGCGAACGCAGGTGAAGGTTCCGCGCAGGTGCACGTTGATAACCTGATCGAAATCGTCATCTGACATTTTCAGCAAGCTACGGTCGCGCAGAATCCCGGCATTGTTCACCAAAATATCCAGTGTGCCAAAGTTTTCAACTGCGGCGTTCACCAGTTTTTCTGCCGTCTCGGTCGAACCGACGGCTGCAGTGACTCCAACGGCTGTGCCGCCCGCACTGGCGATGGACTCTACGGCCTGACTGGTGACCTCTTCGTTGACGTCGTTAATGACGACCTTGGCACCCTGGCGGGCGAGTTCTTGCGCGTAGGCTAGACCTAGACCAGCGCCGGATCCTGTAACGATTGCTACTTTGCCGTTCAGTGACATTTTTGACCTCTGTTCTTTGTTGCTACATTCAACTGTTCGTTGGATATAGAAATAATTGTGAATAACACTTATTGTCTATAACAACCGATAATTTTGTGGATGTCAATAATTGATGGAAAGATGTTTCATATGAACGCTGAACTGCTGACCTCTAATGAACTCGACCCCTCGCCACTGCGCGACACCGAGCTGGTCCAAGAGATCCAATTCCTAACTGCCCGACTGGCAGCCAAGGGCAACAACCACGCCAATAAACTTCTCGAGGAGCTCGATCTCAACGTCCGACAGTTCTCTGTCCTCGCACTCGCTGCCTCAGACCTCAAACCGACCCAACGCGAAATGTCCGCCTTCGTGGCACTTGACCCGTCACAGATCGTCGCCCTGGTGGACACACTCGAAGATCGTGATCTGGTCAAACGCGAGACTGATCGCCGGGATCGGCGCTCCAAGAACATCGTCGCCACCGACGCTGGGGAAAAGCTCTACCGTAAGGCTCGAGCCATTACGATTACCGCTGAAGACCATGTTCTGACGAATTTGACTGAGACCGAACGCGATCAGCTTCGTGAGTTGTTGACCAAAGCCACGCTCTAGGAAACTTCAACGCCATGCAGGCATCGGGACACAGCAGACGCTGTGTCCCGATTTTTTGTTTGCTAGTTTCCGTACAGCTCGCGCAGTTGCGGCTTGCGAACCTTGCCAGATGCCGTCCGGGGCAACTCATCAACAAAGACCACAGATTTCGGAATCTTATAGCGAGCTAGCTTGCCATCAAGATAGGACAGCACGTCGCTCTCGGTCAGATCGTGGCCTTCTCGGACCACGACTGCTGCGCGAGGGACCTCTCCCCACTTCTCGTCAGATACCCCGAACACGGCAACGAAAGCGATCGCTTCCATCTGCGCCAGTTCTTGCTCAATCTGGGCCGGGTAGATGTTCTCACCACCGGAGATAATCATGTCTTTCATCCGGTCGGAGATGAACAAGAAGCCGTCATCATCCATATAGCCCATGTCGCCACTGCGGAACCAGGTGCCGCCGTCATCGGTGATAAAGGACGACTCATTAGCTTCCGGCCGTTTCCAGTAACCGGAGATTACGTTGGGTCCCTGAATTTGGACTTCTCCAACTTCGTGGGGTGGTAGTTCTTTGCCATCGAGATCGGCAACACGAACGTGCGTATGCATTTGCGGCAGGCCTGCCGAGCCCATCTTTTCGCGTGAGTAGCGTCCAGGCAGTGAGGTAGCGCCGGGCGATGTTTCCGTCATGCCATATCCCATAGTGAAGCTGAGGCCGCGATCCTCATATGCCTCCAGGATGTGCAACGGCACAGCGGAACCACCGCAGGTGAGGCTGTTGAGCGAGGAAATGTCGGTCTTTTCCCAGGCTGGGTCCTCTGCCAGGAGTTGATACGTAGTGGGCACCCCTGAGATGAAGGTCGCCTTGTGCTGCTCAATGAGATCCAGCGCTCGGCCAGGATGGAAGCGGGGCTCAAGGATGAGATGCCCACCCTTGAGAAAGGTCGGCAATACGCCCATACCAAGTGCCGCGACGTGAAACATTGGCGAGATCATCAGCGAGACCTCGTCGCTGCTGATATTCATGTCAGAAACCACATTGACGGCATTCCAAGTCAGGTTGCCGTGGGTCAACATCGCACCCTTTGGGTTACCGGTAGTCCCCGAGGTGTAAAGAATAATGGCAAGATCATCGAGCCCCACATTGAGGTTCGGACGCTCCGCACTGGCATCAGCCAACACGTCGGAATAATTCTCGAACGGCATGGCTAAGCGGCCCTCTTCGGCTGGAACGCGCGCACCGTCGTCGACGAAGATCACGCGCTCCACGTCGGTGTCTTCCACACCCGCGACAGCCAGCGGCTCCATGGTCGTCGACGCGATGAGCATCTGTGCTCCGGCATCTTCCAGGTGGAACGCCACCTCCGGCCCCGCCAGACGAGTGTTGAGCGGCACGAATACCGCGCCGATGCTCCCGAGCGCGAATAGCGTCTCCAAGAACTCCACGGAGTTCTCGCCAAGGTACGCAACGCGGTCCCCCGACTTGATCCCGCGTTCAGTCAACGCATTCGCCAACCGATTGATCCGCTGACCGAACTGCTCATAGGTCAGCTCCAAGTCGCCCGCGGTGACCGCCATGCGACCTGCGGATTTTACCCTGCGCCGATGAATCCAATCGCCTATACCGTGATTCGTCATCCCACTCCTTGCCTAAAATCTCTTGTGAGCACAATCATACTAATTACATTTTGCATGAAATGATTGTTGTTCGCAATGATTGCATTACTTATGCAACCAGTGTTACTGCATCTCAGGCACGGAGAAAATTATGAATGACGAATACCCGCTAAGGCATCGCGGTCGATCTGCTCCTGGTTCTCCACATACGGGGTGCCGTGGGTATGGAACGTTGGCACTGTTTTCATTCCCCAGGCCTGACCCTTGGCGCGTTCTGCCTCGGACCAGTTGACAACTGGCTGGTCAGGATTCAGAATCAACCGTGCCCCGGCGTTGGCGAACTCGATGCGGTTACCGCCCGGCTCCCACACGTAGAGGAAGAAGGTCTGGTTAATCGCGTGCTTATAGGGGCCGTATTCGATGTAGACGCCCTCTTCGAGAAAGTAGTCTGCAGCTTTGAGAATGTCTTCGCGAGTGTCCGTGGCGAATGCCAGGTGGTGGAAGCGGCCACGCTCCCCGGTCCAGTCATCGGAGTACACGACGTCGTAGGATTTCTGTGCGAATCGGAACCATCGGGCCGCGTAGCCGCCTTCATCGAGTTCGACCTGCTCGGTCTCCCGCGACTTCATGACGTTGTCCCAGAAATCGCCCGCGGCATTTACATCTGCGGCCAGGTAGTTAATATGGTCGAGACGTCGGGCATTGACCCCGCGACCGGGAAAACGTGAGGCCTGGTTTTTTAGGGCCGGCCGGTCTTGGTCGTCGGCAACATACAGCGTGGTGTCATAGTAGATGCCGAATTCGTGGCCGTCCGGGTCTTCGAATTCGTAGTAGGCGCCGATGCCGACTTCTGGGTCACGCCAGCCTTTGCCCAGGCCGGTGGCTTCGATGGCCGCGACCCGGCGTTCGAGCGCTTCGGGGCTGGTAGCACGCAGCATGGTGCGGCCAACACCGTTGGTTTCGGACGCGGTGAGCTTGATCGAATAGGTTTCATATTCGTCCCAGCAGCGCAGGTACGCTGAGTTGCCGATGCGCTCAACTTCGCGCATGGCCAGCATTTCGTTGAAGAACCGCAGACTCTGGTCAAAGGTTGGGGTCAGGATTTCCACGGCGCTGATATGCGCCAGGTCGAAGTTTTCCAGTTCAGCCATGATCATTCCTTATTCGTTGTATTTCAGGCCGGTGGCCTCAAGTTTTTCTCGCATACCGTACACATCCAGCCCCAGTTCACCGGCAGCAAGGCGTGCACGAACCGTCGCTTCTTTGGCCTCTCGCGCTCGCGATGCTTCGACCACCTCCGCCACTCGGTCCGCCGGCACGACGACGACGCCGTCAGCATCTCCCACAACCACATCACCGGGGTTGACCAGGGCGTTGGCCACGGTGACGGGAATGTTGACCGACCCTAAGGTTTCTTTGACCGTGCCACGAGCGTGGATTGCCGCAGCAAAGACCGGAAAGTCCATCTCTTGCAGGTCTGCAATATCTCGCACACCTCCATCGATCACTAGACCAACACCACCACGAGCCCGAAAGGAAGTGGCCAATAAGTCACCGAAAAAACCGGCATCGGATGTTGTGGTGCAGGCCGCGACCACGACGTCACCATCCTGTAATTGTTCTGCGGCCACGTGCATCATCCAGTTATCACCGGGCTGCAGCAGCACGGTCACGGCCGGGCCGCAAAGTTTGGCGCCGTCATAGATGGGGCGCATATAGGGGCGCATCAGGCCCACGCGACCCATGGCTTCGTGGATGATGGCGGTGCCGTAGTCGCTCAGCGCTGCGACGTCGTCGGGGTTGGGACGCTGGATAGTCGTGTTGACTACACCGAGTTCATACATGGTGTTCCCTTTCTGTCTAGCGACCCTGGGCTGTCAGACGATCATCCAGGCGCGGGTGGATTCTGCGTGCGGTGGCTTCGAAAATGTTGTGACGATCGGTGTCTGTGAGTTCAGCGTTTTGGATGTATCGCACTGTGTCATCAAAGAAGTGTCCGGTGTTGGGGTCCTCGGTGCGCACGGCACCAATCATCTCGGAGGCAAACATGATGTTTTTATGCGGGATCACCTCGAGCAGCGTGTCGATGCCGGGCTGGTGGTAAACGCAGGTATCGAAATAGACGTTCTTCAGCAGGTGGTCTTCCAGGTCCGGCTTGTCCAACATCATCGCCAGCCCGCGGAATCGGCCCCAGTGATACGGTGCCGCTCCCCCGCCGTGCGGGATGATCATCTTGAGTTCCGGGAACGTGGAAAACAGGTCGCCTTCCAGTAGTTGCATGACGGCGGTGGTGTCAGCGTTCAAGTAGTGTGCGCCGGTGGTATGAAATGCCGGGTTGATCGAAGTCGAGACGTGCACCATCACGGGCAGTTGGTGTTCAATCAGTTTTTCGTAGACGGGGAACCAGTACTTCTCGGTCAGCGGCGGCGAAGTCCAGTGACCGCCAGAAGGGTCCGGGTTCAGGTTCACGGCAACAATATCGTGCTCGGTTACGCAGCGTTCGAGTTCTTCGATGACGGTGGCCGACTCAACTCCAGGTGATTGCGGCAGCATCGCAGAGGGGACGAAGCGTTCTGGATAGAGTTCGGATACCCGACCGATAAGGTCATTGCAGTGCCGCGACCAGGCGGACGAGGTTTCGAAATTTCCGGCGTGGTGCGCCATAAATGAGGCCCGCGGTGAGAAGACCTGGACATCGATGCCACGTTCATTCATCAGGCGCAGCTGATTGGGTTCGATCGACTCGCGAATTTGGTCATCGCTGATCATTGGGCCATCAACCGGTGGCGGGGCGCCGCCGTCCAACGCTGCAAGCTGCTGCTCTCGCCAAGCACCCAGCGGCTCCGGCGCCGTCGTATAGTGCCCGTGAATATCAATGATCAATGCGTTTCCTTTGCTATACCGAATGGTTCAAACCTGTGGACTCATGCCCGGGATCCCAGATCTCGCGGGGCACGTAGAGCTCACCGCGTGAGATGAGCCGGGCGGTGCGCGTGTTGCCCGAGGCGACGACCGCGCCGTCGTCATTTAAATCCACCAGGGCTTCAAACATGCCAGTGGGGTGTTCAATTGCCACCGACTGTTGGCGGCCGCTGCCTGCAGAGCCAACGGTCGCCGCAACGGAGCCTTCCATAACCAACGCGGTGGCCACGGTGACTGCCGCGAGCACGCCGATCGATTCGTGCACCCTGTGTGGGATGAAGCTGCGCGTACTGATCGCCCCGCCGGAAACCGGCGGTGCAACCAGCGTCATTTTGGGGTATGACGCCTCGGTCACATCACCGAGGCCCATTACCTCGGCCGCGGCGAGGCGGAGCTGTTCAACACAAGTCTTGAGCTCGCTATTCTCACTGAGTGCGGCGACCGATTCGTAGCCGGTCACGCCAAGATCCTCGGCCCGGATAATCACCAGTGGCTGACCGTTATCAATCAGCGTCACCGTGTAATCAGTGCCATCAGCCGTGACAACATCGGTGATACTGCCAGTGGGGAGCAGGCCCTCGGCAATGGAGCCGGCGGTGTTAAGGAACCGAATATTGACCGGCGATGCTGTACCGGGCACGCCTGCGATTTCTGTTTGACCGCTGTACTGAACGAATCGCAGACCGCCCACCCGGGGAGTGTGGATGCTAATGCGCGAAATCAAACCGGTGTTTGTGGTTCGCACGACGACGTCGGTGGTATCTTCACGCGGTTCGATCAGCCCGGCTTCGACGGCAAACGGGACGACGGCGGCCAGCATATTGCCGCAATTCTGGGTGGTCTGCACCGTCGCTGCGTCGGGCTGCAGCTGCACGAAGGTGAAGTCGAGATCGACGTCAGCCACTTCCGATGGTCCCACAATTCCGGCTTTGGATGTCAGCGGGTGGCCGCCCCCGATGCCATCAATCTGCAGCGGATGTGGGCTTCCCATGACGGATAACAAGACCTGATCCAGTACGTGCCGCTCCTCGGGGAGATCTGCGGCCAAAAAGAAGGGACCGCGCGAGGTGCCACCCCGCATGAGGACAAACGGGAGTGCCGTCTGATCGCCAGATCTGTGTGCACTGCTGGTGGGCATGATCGTCCTTTTCTGTGGGTGCGCTCACACCAGACTAGCCATTCACCAGATTGTTTACAATATTGTTCACTAAAATACTTCCGCGGCTTCAAGGTGGCTACTATGGAAGCAATACAGCTTTCACATAAGCATTGGAGACTTCCGGTATGGCCAGCACCTCGACAACAACGCAGTCCAACGAGACTCGACCAGAACTCTCACTGACGGAGCAACTGCGTCAAGACATTGTGACGGGAAATCTCGTGCCACATCAGCGTCTGGTCGAAGCCGATGTGGCCGAAGAGCACGGGGCCTCTCGCGGTGAAGTGCGCTTGGCATTGAATGAGCTGATCGCCGAGGGACTGGTTGAGCGCATCCCAAATCGTGGCGCACGGGTTCGGAAGGTATCGCTTCAGGAGGCCATAGAAATTACGGAAGTGCGGGCCGCCGTGGAGTCGCTGTGTGCGCGGAAAGCCGCCGAGAAAATTACCGATGCTCACGCGGCCGAGCTTCGCGATATCGGTCAACAGATGCAGCTGGTCGTCGACCGCGGCGACCGCGAAGCATATTCACAACTCAACCGGACGCTTCACGGTCGCGTGATTGAGATTGCCGATCAGCCGACCGCCGCCGAGACGATTGCCCGGCTTCGCGGTCAGGCCATTCGATACCATTTCCAATTGGCTACCCGTCCTGATCGGCCGCAAGTCTCCCTGCCACAACACATGGCAATTATCGAGGCGATTTGCACGCGAAACCCCGATGCTGCCGGTCGCGCCATGCACGAGCATTTAGCTTCAGTGACCGAAGCGATTGCGGCATCTGCCGGTGCCTAGTGTTCTGTGGGCTCGAAGGTGTCTAGCAGTGCGAGGCCTTGGGTGGCCCAGGTAATTTCTGCCCTGGCTTGTTGCAGGATACCTTCATAGGCGAAGACCTTAAACTGCGTGATCTTGCTGTGCTCACCTGCCGGATATTGGGCGAGCCTGCTCTGGTGAATAGCCGAGCTGCCGTCGTGGAGTTCTTCGATTTGGAACTGCACATCGTCGACGACCTGCTGATGGTGTTCGAGGTGATCCTTGAGGCAGCGGCGGGCTTCGTCGTCGCTCGCGAATTCGAAATAGGCTGACCGGAGCCGAACCTCACTTCGCTCCGGCCGATACGCGACCGGCTTGGCGTACCACTCGCGCAGGTAGGCGATACCGGCATCGGTAATCGCATACTCGGTTTTCGTAGCGCCCTTTGAACCCCAGGGAACCGGATAGCCGGTCAGTAGCTCTTCTGCTTGCATTTTCTTGAGCTCGGGATAAATTTGTGAATCCGGTGCGTGCCATAAGAACCCCACCGACGAGTGGAAGTTTTTGGCAATGTCATAGCCGGTGCTGGGACCGGAGGACAGCAACGTTAGCAGTGCAGATCGTAAACTCATGGTGACCGTAGTGTAGTAGACGTTTCATCTCGAGCAGCCGTTATGGAAAGACGACGCGGCCGCCCCAGCGCAATGCCGGGTGCGACCGCGTGATCACAGTGGAGCCTAGGCGCCCTGGGTGCGCCAGCCGGACTGGTAGGACTCGCGTGCCACGGTGGAATATGGCACCGGCGAGACAATTGCACGAACAGTCTTCTGCTCGTGTGGTTCTACCGAAAGCTTGGCGGAGCCACCATCTGGCTCACCCCAGGTCACGGATAGTTCTGCACCTTCTGGCACGTTGGCATCAACGGTCGCCAGTGACAGGCCACGACGTTCGTTGGCGGTATAGCCGGTGAACATCGAGACGCCGACGACGTTGCCGTCAGCATCGGTAACCTGGTCATAGTTGGAGGCACCGTAGTTTGCCAGTGGCAGGTCGAAGAACTTGTAGTTCGGGCCATCAATGTTCAGTGGTGCGGACAGAACTTCCTTGAGATCGTCGGTGTTCCATTCCAGCGTGACCTTGCGGCGCTGTTTGTCTTTGTCAATTGCTTCGAGTGCATCGCGACCGATGAAATCGTGGTCGAATTTGACGAAGGAGCCGTACCCGATTTCCCACGGGTTGACGTAGTAGTCTTCGATATTGTCGGAGATGAAAGAACCGGCCAGTGGTGCGGTTGCTTCGTAGGAGTCTGCACCCAGCCATTGACGGTAGCCTTTTTCGGCTTCGCCCGAGTAGATGCCCGGTAGTGGCGATGGGATCCAGCCGGATTCCAGGGTGTTGGTTGCATAGGCCCGGGAGCCTACCGGCAACAGACCAAACTCGGCTCCGGCTTCGACGATCGCGTTGCGAACGCGTGCGTGGTGTTCGTATGGGCCGTAGATTTCTAGGCCTGGAGCACCGGCCATACCGTGGCGCAGCGTGCGAACGGTCAGACCATCAATATTCATGGTCGACATGCGGAAGAATTTCAGCTTCTCAACTTCCGAGCCGTTGAGCTTGTTGATGACGTCCCATGCGGCTGGGCCCTGGATCTGGAAGCGGAAGAGTTCGCGTGAAACACCGGCGCCGTATGGGCGTGACGGCGAACGGCGGTCTACCTGTAGGTCGAGGTTCTTGTAGCCACCGGCTTCGGCGTGGTACATCAACCAGTTGGTGACGGGTGCACGGCCAACGTAGGTGAATTCGTCTTCAGCTTCGCGGAACAGGATGCCGTCACCGACGACCGCACCGACCGAAGATACCGGTACGTACTGTTTGGCCATATCGATTTCGAAGTTGGCCACGGAGTTAATCGCGGTGTCTGAGATCAGGTTGATGGCGTCTGAACCAGATAGGAAGACCTGGTCCATGTGGTGGGACTGGTCGTAGAGCACGGCGGCGTCACGCCAGGCGCGCTGTTCATTGATCCAGTTTCCGAAGTCTGCTGGAACAACCGGGTAAATATAGGAGCCGGTCTGAGCATTGCGCAGCAGATCCACTGCGGATTGCTTGTTGAGTAGGTCCTGTAGTGATGAAGCCATATTGGCCGCCTTTCACGTAAATATTGCTGAGTGTTAGTAGAAGGTTGGTAACGCTTGGTTAGAATTTTTTGGTGAAGTCCTGAGCCCATTCGGCGGTTTTTGCCATGCCGCCGAAGGTGTAAAAGTGCACGCCAACGGTGCCGGTGAAGTTTGTTGTTTCAGTTTCGGCTGCCAGGTCTTGCAAGAATTTATCTGGACCGGCGCTGCCCATCAGGTTGGTAAGTGAGAAACCGTATTTTTTGACGATGCCCGCCGAGGTGCCCACGCCGAAGCGTTTGGCGTAGTTCAACAGTCGACGAATGCCTGCCGGGCCAGGCGTGCCAATCCGCACGGGGGCGCTAATATTTTTAGCAGCGAGCTCGTCGAGCCACTTCGCCACTGGTGCAGTGTCGAATCCAAATTGCGTCAGTATCACGGCACTCATATCGTGCTCGGCCAAGTAGTCGACCTTGCCGCTCAGTTCGCGCGAGAGCACCTCTTCAGAGATATCCGGGTGGCCCTCCGGGTAGCCAGCGATCGACACGTCTTTGACGCCGAATTCTGGGAATACTCCGGATTGCAGCATCTCCAGCGATGAGCCGTATGGGCCGAGTGGCTCTGCCGGGTCACCGCCCACAGCAAATACATGCTGTGCCGCATCAACGTCGGCCAGGGCCTGGAGAAATTCTCTGAGCTCGTCTTCGCTGTGGATACGGCGAGCCGAGATATGGGGAACGGGGATAAAGCCAAGATCTTTTACTGCTTTTGCAGCGGTGACGCGCATTTGCAGATCTTCGTTGCCCAGGAACGTGACATTGACCCGCGAGCCCTGCGGGATCAATGGAGCAGCTTCACGCAGAGCCTCCACGTCTTTGCCGGTCATTTCGAGAGAAAAGTCTTGCATCAACGCGCGGACACCCGCGGTTGTAGCTGATTGGGACATGTGAAACCTCACTTTTCGTTAAAGTGCGACCGACCTGAATCAATGTCGCACATCACATACTATCTATGCGCATAGTGAGTTGCAAGGGATTGATCAAAAACATTATTATTGAAAATTTCACCCACAGAGGGGGCGTCCTTAAAGGCAGCCGCCTGCGGCACCCCCATCACACAGGTGCCACAGGCGGCTTGAGGGTTCACCCGCGCCCAGCGAGGTCTAGCCCCTACGAGTCGTCACGAACCAATTCGTTAACATCGATTGATTCATCAATCAGACCGGTCTCTTCAGACAGTTCGATAATGCGTTCTGTCGATTCCATATTGATGTCTTGAGGGAATTTCGGCATGTTCAAGTCATCGATAATTTCTGGATCAATTTCCGAATACTCAGGCAAGATAGCCTTTGCCTCCTCGGGGTTATCTTCGGCGTATTGCTGGGATTCCTTCATCGCGGCGACAAACGCGTCAACAAGTTCAGGGTCCTCCTCGACCATGTCCGTCGAAGCGAAGTATCCGGCAATCATCAGATCTTCAATCGGCTCAGCATAGGGCGAGTAAATTTCGCGGGCGCCGGCATCTTTTGCAAGCGTCGCGAATGGTTCGACCGCCATGATGGCGTCGACGTTGCCGGATTCTAATTGTCCGCCCATATCCGGGAAGGCCACCTCGACCAGGTTCATCTTCTCCGGATCGCCGTCAGCCTGACTCAAACCTTCTTTGAGGACGGTGTCGTTGATGTTGTTGAGGGTATTAACCGCAACGCTTCGCCCTTCGAGGTCTGCGATAGATTCCGCATCCGAGTCTTCAGGTACGAGCAGAGACGAGAAGTCTTCTCCGGCGTTACCGGTGGTCTGCGGCCCGGGAGCAACAAGCTGCAGCGGCAACCCCTGGGATTGTCCGATCACCAGCGAGGTGACGTTCGAGAACCCGAAATCAAAATCACCCGACTGCACGGCCGGGATGATGGCTGCCCCACCCTGAGCCAGTGTTAGATCGAGCTCAAGGCCATGCTCCTCAAAAATGCCTTCTTTTGCGCCCAGGTAGATAGGTGCGACGTCGACAATCGGAATAACACCGATCGAGACTTGGGTGAGTTGACCATCTTGGGCCGCGTTGTCACCATCGGCGGGAGCGTCTTCTCCCCCACCACAGGATGTGAGTACCAGCAGTCCTGCGGCTGCGGCCGCCGCAATACTGCCTCGAATACCGAGTGTTTTCATGATGAGCTCCTCTTGCAAGTGCGAGGCTTCACGAGAGTTTAGTGAAGCAAGTCACAACGGTATGCGGATTGCATGCGATCGTCAATGGTTTTTCGAGTTAACGCTTATGAGCGTATTTTTTTGTGTTAACCCAGCGTGGGGACCTGGTTGCCAGGTCCCCACAACAGTTGAAAAGCCAAGTGTTTAGGCTTGGGCTTTGGCCGCGTCTGGGCGGAAGCCTTCTTTGGCCAGCTGGATTTGTTCGTAGACGTGGTGGCGTAGTTCGCTGAATCGCTGTGAGGAGCGAGTGCCCAGCTGATCGCGCTCGTCGGGGAGGTCAATTTTGATGTCCTGTTGGATCACGGTTGGCGACGAGGACAGGATGACGACCCGAGAGCCCAGGTAGACGGATTCATCAATATCGTGGGTTACGAACAGGATGGTAACCCCCAGCTGGCGCCACACGCGACGGACCAGGTCTTCAAGGTCGGCACGGGTTTGGGCGTCCACGGCCGCGAAGGGCTCGTCCATCAGCAACACTTCTGGCTGATAGGCCACCGCGCGAGCAATCGCAACACGTTGTTGCATACCACCCGACAGTTGCCACGGGTACGACCGCGGTACGTGGTCCAAACCAACGGCTTCCAGGGCTTCATCAACCAGTTGGTCGCGTTTGGCTTTGTCCATGCCCTGGACTTTGAGTGGCAGTTCCACATTTTCACGCACGCGCATCCAGGGATACAGCGACCGGCCATATTCCTGGAAGACCACGGCCATGTTCTTGGGCGGGCTGGTCACCAGTTTGCCGGCCAGCTTGACTTCGCCAGCGGTGGGCTCCAGCAGCCCCGAGATGGCCTTGAGCAGGGTGGTTTTACCCGAACCAGACGGTCCGACCAGACAGGTCAGTTCGCCCTTGGGCAGGTCAAAAGTTAGGTTGCGCACTGCCTCGATGCCGCCGCCGTCGGTTTGATACACCTTTTTCAGATTTCGTACCGATAGCAAGGCTTCACCGTCGGGCAGGGTCAGGCCAACGGGCAGTTGCCCATCCGGAGTGTCGGCCATGCTGCCCTGGTTGATCACCGGGTTGTGTTCTGCAGGTTGAGTCGTCATAGCAAGATATCCTTCAAA
Source organism: Yaniella sp. (assembly GCF_030453185.1). Taxonomy (GTDB): domain Bacteria; phylum Actinomycetota; class Actinomycetes; order Actinomycetales; family Micrococcaceae; genus Yaniella. The sequence continues at coordinate 26,074 of NZ_JAKDKW010000018.1, forward strand.
AAATTGTGTGAGCGTTGTTGCTAGCCGGCGTTTTCCATCTCGCGCTGTCCGTGGTACCACTTCAGGACACTGCGCTCGACGATCTGGAAGATACACGACATAATGACACCGATCAGACCCAGCACGACAATGCCTGACCACATTTCGGGAATGGCAAAGGAACGCTGGAACTGGATAATGGTGTAGCCCAGACCTGCCGACGAGGCGAACATTTCCGAGATGACCATCAGAATCAGTGCAATGGACAATGATTGGCGGATACCAGCCATAATTTGTGGCATCGCCGAGGGCAAGATCAGATACCGAATCCGGGCGAAGCCATCAATGCGATAGGTATGCGAGGTATCGGACAGCACTTCGTCCATGGAACGCACACCTTCAATGGTGTTCAGCAAGATCGGCCAGACCGCGCCCAGCACGATGACCGCAATTTTCATGTCATCGCCAATACCAATCAGCAGCATGAACACGGGAATCAACACGGTCGGTGGAATCGCGCGGAAGAACTCCATAGTTGGCTCCATCAGCTGTCGCAGCCAACGGAATGAGCCCACCAGCAGGCCAACCACAATACCGATTACAATCGATAAGACCAGACCGGCTATCAGCCGGGCCACCGATGGGAAAACATCGGACTGCATTCGACCCCAGGTCCAGGTCGTACTAAAGGCGTTGGACATTTGTTCCAGGGTCGGGACAAAGAAGCTGGTGGACTGGGCGGACCACAGGATCCACGCAGCGATCAGCAGTGCCGGCAGAGCGACAATATGTAAGAAATCTTTGAGGAAACGCATTATTTGACCTCCGAGCGGACCGAAGTGTGCCAGGACAACACGCTGCGCTCGACCGCACGGGTGACCATATTGATCAGCACACCCATCATCCCGGTGGCTAAGACCAGTGAATACATTGAGGTATACGCGCCACCAGACTGTGCCCGAGCAATTTCAGCGCCCAGACCTGGGGTACCAATAATCAGCTGCGCGGTAATTGCCAGGATCAGCGCCACCGCAGCGGCCAGACGAACGCCCGTCATCAAATATGGCAAGGCTGTTGGGAAAATGACATACCGGATACGATTCAGCGGACCAAGACCATAGGATTTGGCGGTGTCCATCGCAACGGCGTCAACGTCAGCAACCCCGTAGAGCACTTGAATCAATACCTGCCAAAATGAGGCATACACGATCAGCAACAGGGCTGATTCAATACCAACACCAAAGACCAACACGGCCAACGGGATCAACGCCACCGATGGTACTGGACGCAGGAACTCAATGGTCGAGTTGGTGAACTTCCGTAAAAAGTTGGACGAGCCAATAATGAAGCCCAGTATCGCGGCTGCAACAACAGCAATCAGCATGCCAATCGCCCAGGCGCGCAAGGTATCCCAGACCGCAATCCAGAAGACTGAGTCACCAAACTTCACGATCAAATCAGCAATAGCAGCCGATGCCGGAGGCATATACCTGGCATCCACAATACCCAGCAGCGGTAGCAGCTCCCAGATACCAAGGAAAAGCAGAATACCAACCAGCCCTAACAGCCGGTTCGCCCAAGTTCGGCGCCGCTGTCGAACAGCCTGAGCTTGACCCGTACTCGTTTTTCGCCCGGTCGCACCACGCTGCGCCGTTGATGCAGTCGGCGCGCCCGGATCCGGACGCGTTGCTTCATCCAAACCAGCTACTCGATAGCCAGCCGGGAACGAATCGCCACCAGCGGTTTCAAGGCGATGCACATCGCGAGACTGCCGCTCCCGATCCACCGCCTCGTCATCGTGTGGCGCGGGCCCCTTTGAAAGGTCGCGTTCTGTCATGAGTTTTCTCCACTAGGTGTGCAAGTTGAGGATGAATTGTGGTGCCACATCCTACACGCATGTGAAGTGTGCCACTTCAGGAAAGACTAACCCGCACAGCATGATGATTCAAGTCCTCAATGATTCCATAAATCATTGATTTCGCCCACCCGCTACCACGACCTACAGCCAAAAGCGACGCTCGCTGGCGAGCCAGGCGCCACGCCGACGCAGCCCGTCACCCCGGCAGACGTTCCGCCCGTCGAGGGCAGACGCCGGCGATCAATAAACCTCCAGAGCTCACACTCCGTAGGCTGCTGGCAACTGAACCTCACCGGCTGGCAACGTGGCACTTTCGTCGAGAACCCTCACTTGAAGCGCCTCAGCTTGAGTCGCCCACCCGGCAGTAATGCCAAGCTCGGACGCCGGCTTGAAGCCAAAGCGCGGGTAGTAATAGGGGTAGCCATAAACCACTACGAAAGCTTCGCCATCTGCTTGCGCCAACTCCAGGGCGGCGTTAATGACCGCGGTACCGGCCCCTTCTCCCTGATGCTGGGGCAGTACTCCAGTGGGGGCTAGCATGAGCCCCGGCCCTCCACCGACAGTGCACCGGTGGATGAGCGCGTGCGCAGCGGGCATAGTCTCGAATTCAGAATCTGGGATCGCTGCGGTCATGCCAAGCACCGAGTAACGTGGAATCCAGCTGACCGCATCTTCTCGCAGCGCGTCCACGAGGTCAGCTTCGGCGTCGGTTTCGAAAGCAGCCTCGAGAACTCGCCTGATCGAGGCCTGATCTTCTAGAGACTCAACATGCTCACTTCGTGTTCTCCATAAGTGTCCAGCGCGCTGCATTAGCTACTCCCTTGCGGTATAGGTGGATCCCACTGCATTGCAGCCGCACCGTCACGTCACTGACTCGAATGACGGAGGTTCGCCGACAACAGGGGACTATCGAATAAAAATGCTTGGGCAACACCTTCACTCGACTTGTGATTGCCCTCACAGTATGCCACAATATCATTCCATACCGATCGTTCAGTATCTTATTCCAGGAACTACCCTCCACCCTGGTTGAATACTGCACTGGAGAGCATCGCGCGGTATGCAGTCCACCTCACTGACATTCTGGAGAAACCATGACCACGACCTCCCACAACGGAAGAACGCGCGCTGAGGAGCGTCGCGTCCTCGCCGGCACCCTGGTAGGCACCACCATCGAGTGGTACGACTTCTTTATTTACGCCCAAGCGGCAGCTTTCGTCCTGGCACCGCTGTTCTTCGAACCTTTGGCAGCCGACAACGCAGGCTTGGCGCAGATTCTCTCTTGGGCCTCAATCGGCATTTCCTTCCTCTTCCGCCCATTGGGCGCCGTCGTTGCGGGACACCTGGGGGATAAGTACGGCCGCAAGCTCGTCCTTGTTGTGACACTGATCGGCATGGGCGGCGCAACGACCGCCATCGGCCTATTACCAACCTATGCAGCTATCGGTGTCGGTGCTCCAATCTTGCTGATCCTCATGCGCGTCCTGCAGGGTTTCTCTGCGGGTGGCGAATGGGGCGGCGCCGCACTGATGGCAGTTGAACACGCACCCACCAATAAACGCTCCTTCTTTGGCTCCTACCCCCAAATTGGCGTCCCACTTGGCATGCTGCTAGCTACTGGCTTCATGTTTATCCTGACCTCCTCGATGTCCAGCGAGCAGTTCATGGACTGGGGCTGGCGCATTCCGTTCATCTCCTCGGTGGTCTTGATCCTCGTTGGTTACCTCATCCGCCGCGCGGTCTCCGAATCGCCGGTCTTCACCGAGATGCAAGAACGTCGCCGCGACTCCTCTGCTCCACTGGGAGAGCTGCTGCGCAAGCACAAGCGCCCAGTACTGCTCGCCGCACTCATCTTCGCCGGCAACAACGCCGCCGGTTACCTGGTCATTGCGTTCTTCGCTTCCTACGGCGCCAATGTGCTGGACATGCCGCGGTCTGCGACACTGATCGCCTCCCTGGTAGGCGGTGTCGGGTGGTTTGCCTTCACCCTGTTTGGCGGCTGGATCGGCGATAAGATCGGCAAGCGGAAGACGTTCATCATCGGTTACCTGTGGATCATCGCCTGGGCTATCCCCATGTGGTTCTTGATTGACACCGCGTCACTTCCACTCTTTACGGTGGCAATCTTCGTGCTGACCATTGGTCTTGGCCCGTCCTACGGCCCACAGTCTGCCCTCTACGCCGAGATGTTCCCGGCCTCGGTCCGCTACTCTGGCGTCTCGATCGGTTACGCATTCGGCTCGATTATCGGTGGCGCATTTGCCCCGATGATTTCCCAATTTATCCTCAACGCCACCGGACAATCGTGGATGATCGGCCTCTACATCGCCGGCATTTCCACGGTGTCTCTGATCGGTGTCCTCCTAGTACCCAAGTCCGTTGAAGGCCGCGACCTCAACGACACCGACACCGGGGATATCACGGCACCAGACGAAGATCCCAGAACAATTCAGGCTACGGTTTAACCACCACTGGATTTTTGTCGACGCCGTGCACTGCAAATTCCAGTGCACGGCGTCAACGCATGTCCAATCCCAGCACACACCGATTTTGCAAAGGAACCCATGTCTACTGACTTCGCTTCACTCGCCAGCCTCACCCAAGGATTCGAAGCCTTGAACATTGGCGTGGACGATACCCAACCGGACCGCGTCGTCGCCGCCATGGATCGCCCCGAAGTACTCAACGCCATCGACCAGACCATGGTCGATGAATTCCACACCCTCTGCCAATGGCTCGAGGCCAACCCTCGAACCCTCATTATCACCGGCACCACAACCCCACACCCAAAAGATCCGAGCCGTACCCGCGGAATCTTTGCTTCGGGCGCCGACATTGCCCAGTTGCGGCAGCGCCGTCGCCAAGACGCCCTGCGGGGCGTGAATTCCCAGCTGTTCTCCCGGATCAAGGACCTACCGATGCCGGTGATTGCGGCCATTGACGGTTTCGCCCTGGGTGGCGGTGCTGAACTGGCTTGGGCCGCCGACTTCCGAGTAGCGACCACCAAGGTTCGATTCGGGCAACCCGAAACGGGCCTTGGCATCTCCCCTGCCGCCGGTGCCATGTGGCGCTTGAAGGAATTAGCTGGCGAATCGGTCGCACTGGAACTGCTACTGACTGGACGCATGCTCAACGCAGAAGAAGCCCTCGAGTTGCGGCTGGTGAATTCAGTGCACGAACCTCAGGAACTCATGACCGCAGCCCACGAACTAGCCGACCGTATCGCCTCCCAAGATGCGCTGGCAGTACAAGTCACCAAGCGCGTTTTCCAAATGCCACCAGAGGCACATCCGTGGGCCGACGAACTCGGCCAGGCCATCCTTTTCGAGTCCGAGGCAAAGTTTGATCGCATGCAGGCTTTCCTGGATCGCCGCAAGTAAGAACGCGACAAAGACGTGACCTGCGCCGCAAAAACGACTGGCTGCCAGATGTAATCTGCGCTATACTGACCGCAATAACCGAACGACCGTTCAGGCAGTAAAGAAGGAGCTCGCCCACTCATGACAACGAATGCACCAGAAAAAACCATCTTGCCTTCCTTTGCGAAGGGTGAATGGCAGGCCGCCGATGCTCCGCAAAAAACCGCCGAGGTCTTCGATGCGAACACCGGCGAATTGATCACCCACGTGTCCTCCGACGGCGTCGATATCTCCGGCATGGTGGACTACGCACGCACCGTGGGGCAGAAGTCACTCGGTGACCTGACTATCCACGAACGCGCACTCAAGCTCAAAGAGCTGGCCCAGTACCTCAACGGCCGCAAAGAAGAGCTCTACACGATTTCCTACCGCACCGGCGCCACCAAACGCGACCACGGTGTTGACACCGACGGCGGCATTTCGACCCTGTTTGTGTATTCGTCCAAGGGTCGCCGCGAAATGCCAAACAGCAACGTGATCTTGGATGGCAAAACCGAGGGTCTGTCCCGCGACGGTTCATTCATCGGTACCCACGTATACACCCGCATCCCGGGCGTGGCCGTGCAGATCAACGCCTTCAACTTCCCGATCTGGGGCATGTTGGAGAAATTTGCGCCGTCGTTCATTGCCGGTGTACCAACCATCGTCAAGCCAGCAACCTCAACCGGTTATGTCACCGAAGCCGCCGTGCGGATGATGCTCGAATCGGGCATTCTGCCCGAAGGTTCGCTGCAACTGATCTCGGGTTCAACCCAGGATCTATTCGATCATCTCGACTACCGCGACCACGTGGCCTTTACCGGCTCGTTGAACACCGCCAACACGCTGCGTGCCCACGAAAGCGTACAGAACGGTGGCGTTCGATTCACCGCGGAAGCCGACTCGCTCAACGCCGCAATCTTGGGTCCGGACGCTGTTGAAGGCAACGAAGAATTTGATGCCTTCGTCAAGGCCGTGTTCGTTGAAATGACTTCAAAGGCCGGTCAGAAATGTACCGCCATTCGCCGTGTCATCGTGCCCGAGGCACTCAAAGAACCGGTCATCACCGCACTGTCCAACCGTCTCAGCGAGAAGGTCACCGTCGGCGCATCCGATGCCGAAGGTACCACCATGGGTGCGCTAGCTTCCAAGGATCAGCAGCGCGACGTCTCGGATGCAACCCAGCGGCTCATCGATGCCGGCGGCAAAGTTCGTCTGGGCGGTCCAGAGAAAATTTCCAGCTACGACGACGCCGGTGCGTTCTTCCCGCCGACCATTCTCGAATTTGATGACGCTGATACGGATGCCGTTCACAGTGTCGAAGCGTTCGGCCCGGTTACCTCGGTGATTAGCTACGACGGCACAGCGGGCGAGGCTACTCGTTTGGCTGCCCGCGGTGCCGGTTCGCTGGTTGCCACGGTGTGTTCGAACGATCCAGCTTTCGTTACCGATGCAACGCTTGGCATTGCGTCCCACCACGGCCGTTTGCACGTGTTGAACCGCCAGACCGCCAAGACCTCAAACGGTCACGGCTCCCCTATGCCACACCTTGTCCACGGTGGTCCAGGTCGTGCCGGTGGCGGCGAAGAGCTCGGTGGTGTACGGGCCGTCAAGCACTACATGCAGCGCACCGCACTGCAGGGTTCACCCGACATGATGACGGCGATTACCGGCGTCTGGCACCAGGGTGCAGCGGCCAATACTGTCACCCGTGCCCAGGTTGACGACGGCTCCGGTGAGCACCCATTCCGGAAGTCGTTGGAGACCCTGCGTATTGGCGATCAGTTCGCTTCTGAACTACGCACGGTGACACTAAAGGACATCCTGGACTTCGCTGAGGAAACCGGTGACAAGTTCTACGCGCACACGGATGAAGAGGCTGCTATGGCCAACCCATTCTTCCCCCGTCGTGTTGCCCACGGCTACCTGCTGGTTGCCTGGGCCGCCGGACTCTTTGTCGATGCGGCACCGGGACCGGTGCTTGCCAACTACGGGCTAGAGAACCTCTCGTTCATTACCCCGGTAACCTACGACGATTCGATTCGCGTAACCCTGACTGCCAAGCAGATCACCCCCCGCGTTACCGATGAATACGGTGAGGTGCGCTGGGATGCCATCCTGCACAACCAGGACGATGAGATCGTAGCAACCTACGACGTTCTAACCTTGGTCACTAAGACCTGGCCACAGGACACCGAGAGCTAACCACACAACTCACTCACAGCAGCGGGCTGGGGCGGTTCATCAGAACTGTCCCAGCCCGCTATCGTTTGTGGAATGCCTCAAGCGCCCCAAACGCTTCGGGATCGCGTCATGACTTCACGAGTTGCCCATCAATCCAAACACGGTTGATGTCGGATGGCGTACCCAGCGCAAAAATCTTCGCCAGCGCATCTTCGTCGTCGGCCGCATGATTCAGCCCGACGTCGAGAGGCTGTCGCGCGGTCGGACTGATATACACCGCATCGAAGCGTTTCCCCACCGAGAGGTCACCGACCTCATCTTCAAGATCCAGCGCCTGTGCACCGGATGCTGTGGCGAGATAGAGCAGGTGCGCCGAGGTCATCGGCAGCCCACCGTCCGGGTGAAGTTGCTGCATAAAGTAGGCCTGTACACCCTCTTTAAACATACTGAAACCATTGCCCGCCCCGACATCTGAGCCAAGCGCGACTTGCACCCCGGCATCAATATGACGTTGCAGCGGGAAGAAACCGCTGGCCAGCGCCGAGTTCGACGTCGGACAGTGGGCTGCAGCCGCACCGGTTTCAGCCATTCGGGCCAATTCTCGATCGGTCGGATGGACGTTGTGAGCAAGAATCGTATGGTCGCCCAATAACCCTGCAATATCGTAGGTATCGAGGTAATCCCGAGCGTTGGGATGCACTTCAGCAACGGCGGCGATCTCATCGTGGTTTTCATTCAGATGCGACGTGACCATAATGCCAGGATTGTCCCGCACCAGTTGACCCCCTGCAGCCAAAAGTTCTTCACCTGCGGACAGGGAGAAGCGCGGTGTGACGGCATAACGCAGTCGGCCTTTGCCATGCCACCGATCAATCAGCTGCTGTGACTCAACCATCGATTTGTCGATAGTGGTCAGCAACGGTTCGGGCAGATTCCGGTCGCTGGTGACGAGCCCGGCTGTCATGCGTATCCCTAGCTGACTGGCGTGGGCAAAAAGAATATCGACGGCGGAAGCGAAGTGTGAGCCGAAGACCATCGCGGAGGTTGTTCCCGAAGAGATCAAGCCGTGAAGAAATTCCTCGGCTAGGTTGTGTGCGTAAGTGTCCTCGATGAGTCTGCCTTCTTCTGGCAGCGCGCACACTTCGAGCCATTCGTACATGGTCAAAACGTGCTGCAGGCCGAACGCAAAAGTCTTACCTAATGGCAAACGTTCATTTTCAGGGGCATTGGGGTTCGCCGCATATGCGGGCTTAGAGAAAAGAGATTTCACGATTCCTCGTTTCGTCGTGAATAGAAATCATAAGCCGATGTTTTCACTATATGAAAACTACTTTCCGAAGATAGACACTAAATGTAGCCTACATCACACTACTGTTGTCAAGCGTCTTCCGGTAGATCTTGGGAAGGCCACCTTGTTTTTACGAGCGACACGCATCAGCCGGATTCTAGAATCAGGCCATTAGACTACTTTCCATGACAACATTCACGGTGCTCGCAGTTGCGCTTGGAATACTCGGGGCCGTCTCCGCCGCCGTCGCCATCACCCGTATAGTGCGCGATCCGCGCAGGATTTCGGCGTATGCCTATAGCATCGTGGGCCTTGGCGCTGCGCTGCTGAGCCTGGGGTTGGTGCTCTACCTCGAAGCCGGCTGGCCGCAGGTACTCGTCATCACGGGGGTGATCGCCGCGGGCGCCCTGCTGCTGGGCAACCTGATTGGCTACCCGGCACTCATCGGATTCCTCATCTGGGCTGGGATCGCGACCGTACGCCGCGAGGCCCGCAGTCTACCCAATATGTTGTCGCTGGTTGCCGGTATCGGGCTGTTATTGCTCCCGACAACGCTGGCACTTTTTGAACCCGCAGCAGTGGCCCGGGATGACCTTGCCTATCACCTGCAATACGGCACCCACCTGGGATTGCTGCTCTTGGTCACGTATCTCGCGTGCTGCTTCGGAATTTTCATCGTCGCTTCGGTGGCGTATCGCTTTCGCAAACCCCGCACCGGAGCTGAGGCCATCATTGTGCTGGGCTCCGGCTTAGTCAACGGCAAGGTCCCACCGCTGTTGGCCAGCCGGCTACTACGGGGCATCAAAGCACAACAGCGCGACGCCGGCCGTCCCGTTATCATCACGTCTGGCGGCCAGGGTGACGACGAGCCACGCCCTGAGGGCGCAGCGATGCGCGACTATCTGATCGAACAGGGTGTGGATCCTGAACTGGTGGCGGCAGAAGAGGAGTCAACGAGCACCGAGGAGAACCTCACCTATTCTCAACGCATGCTGCCCGATAGCACCGCACCGGTCACCGTGGTGACCAGTAGTTATCATGTGTTTCGGGCGGCTTTACTCACCAGGGCGCTGGGTTTGCGAGCGCAAGTCGTCGGTGCCCCGACCGTCTGGTATTACCTCCCCGGGGCGATTATTCGAGAATTCGCTGCGGTCATGCGCGATCACATTCGTATCCACGTGGTCGCGGTGGCGGCCATCATCGTGTTGACGATGGCGTTTACTCACTGGATCGTGCCGGCACTGGTGCTTCCCGCCTAGACGCTGGGCACGATTACTGTTGTCCGGCTTTGACCTCAATGAAGAGTGATTCGGCTTCGGCACACAGTGTTTCGCCATGCCATAGTTGGCCGGTGATGAACCGCTTGCGCCCTTCGGCTTTCTCGACGGCGACGTGCAGGTCTAAGCGTTCCCCAATCGGAGTGATGTTGCGATAATGGGTGGTCAA
>NZ_JAKDKW010000141.1 GCF_030453185.1 Yaniella sp.
ACGACTGGCCGGGGAAATCTCCGTAGCCAAGTGCGTCTCCGGGACCACCGATTGTGCCGTTGCGATCAAGGTCTGCACCGGATTCGACACCAGCGTTTGAAGGGGCTGTGTAACTATACGGGTACGTCATACCACCGCTATCTTGGGCACCGACCGCCAAGTAGTTGGTGTTGAAAGCGTCGACGATATCATCACCGGCATCGACGTCAATACCCGTTAGCACCAGAACATCGGGGCGTACTTGCTGAATGACTTTAGCGACTTCAGCGGCGTCTTCTGCACCTGGAGCAGAGAGGTCCTCGAGGAGATCGCCCGAGACCGAACGGCTGAGATTCGCGTCGAACGTGGCAACGCGTAGGGCATCGTCTTCGGATTCCGCTAGAACGGGCGCTGATGTCTCATCGGAGGCGTCAGCGGTGGAGATATTCGACACCGAGCCTGCAGGAAGACAGATATTTTCACTAGATGATGATTCTTCTACCGCAGCAAGGCTTGGAGTTGCGAAACCCAACGCTAAGCATCCGGCTGTTGCCGCGATGAGCGCTGTTTTTTGCACTCCAAAACGAAGGCGATATTTATGCATGAGTGCCAGCTTAGGCATGAAGCCCCATGAGTGAAAGTGCGCGTCGACTTCGCGAAACTTACCGTCCCAGCCCTGAAATGGCTAGTCAGCTGCAAGCATGCGGCCCCTGAAGGTTACCCTGGTCTTCTCCGTTTATTTTTGCAGCCAACTCTTGATCGGAATGTGATCATTTCGTGACCCTAGGGTCGGCAACACAATGGCGTCCTGCGCAAAACCCGCGTCTGACCTGGGCCAATTTTGTGACACTTAACACGTCGTAGCGTCGTGCAGGAAACACCTTCCGCTAGGGCGCAGGATTGGTTCCGCAATCATCCACCCAATTCCCTCGCTCGACGCTCATCGACTACCTCGGTACTGAGTCGTGCTGCACTCGCCGTCATGCCGAGGGTTGCGCCAATAATCAACATCATTGCAAGGCCGCGCAGGATCCCGAATGATTGATCGAGCAGCACCCAGCCGATCAGTGCGGCGAACACGGGTTCGAGGCTAAGAAGGATGGAGAAGGTGTGGCGAGGCAGCCTGCGTAGCGCGGCCAGTTCAAGCGATGTCGGCACAACGGTGGAGATAAAGGCGACCGTCAGCATGAGCCAGTAGATTTCCGGAGTGAAAACTAATTCGACGACACCGCTGAACCCAACGGGCAGCAAGACGATCGCCGCAATCAGCGCAGCAACCGGCAGGCCCTGAAGTCCTGGCAGGCTACGACCTACCCGCGCGCTGAACAGGATATATAGTACCCAAGACACTCCCGCCAGTGCAGCAAAGAGTATCCCGACGAGATCGAACCCGACGGAGCCCGTCATCGATTCAAGGCCGAGCAATATCAGCCCCAATCCCGCGGCGCCGATCCAGATAAGGTCCCTACGATTCGTCGACAAGATCACCGCGAGCGCCAGCGGACCAACGAACTGGATGGCCACGGTGACACCCAGCGGGATGCGCTCTATCGCGGCGTAGAAAAAACCGTTCATGCCGGCGAGGCTGATGCCGAATAGGGCGACGTTGCGCCATGCGGCACCAGTCCAGCGCCAGGGTGTGGGTCGTACGAGGAGTAACAGCATGACCGAGGCCAAACCCAGCCGTAGCGCCGACACTCCCCAGGCGCCCCCGTAATGAAAGAGGCTCGTGGCTAGTGCTGCACCAACCGGAAGTGAGAAAGTCGCTACCATCACCATGATCACACCGGTCATGGACATGCCGCGGGCGCGCTCTACCAACTGCCTCCCCCTTGATTACATACGGCTTACCAGCCGCGTTCCGCTAAGCGGTGCGGCTCCGGGATATCGGATACGTTCAAGCCCACCATGGCATCACCGATACCGCGGGAGGCGTTTGCTACGGCCTGCGGGTCGCGATAATTCTCGGTGGCCGAAACGATGGCCTCTGCCCGGGCGGCAGGGTTATCGGAGTGGAAGATCCCCGAACCGACGAACACGCCGTCGGCGCCCATCTGCATCATCATTGCTGCGTCAGCCGGTGTCGCGATACCGCCTGCAGTAAACAGGCCCACCGGCAGCTTACCCGCTTCGGCGATCTGCTTGACGAGCTGGTATGGGGACTGCAATTCTTTCGCGGCCACGAAGAGTTCGTTTTCGTCCATGGCGGCCAGTCCGGCGATTTCAGCGTTCAGGGTGCGCAGATGCTTGACCGCTTCAGAGACATCTCCGGTACCTGCCTCGCCCTTGGAACGAATCATTGCCGCGCCCTCGGTCAGACGACGCAGAGCTTCGCCCAGATGGGTTGCACCGCAGACGAAGGGCGTCTCAAAGTCCCATTTGTTGACGTGGTGCACGTAGTCCGCCGGGGACAGCACCTCGGATTCATCAATGAAATCCACGCCCAGGGTTTCCAGGATCTGTGCTTCGACAAAATGGCCGATGCGCACTTTGGCCATCACCGGGATGTCAACGGCGTCGATAATTGACTCGATGAGCTCCGGCGCCGAGCTCCGGGCGATACCGCCTTCGGCGCGAATATCAGCTGGCACGCGCTCAAGGGCCATAACCGCGATCGCTCCGGCATCTTCGGCAATCTTGGCTTGCTCAGCCGTGACCACGTCCATGATGACGCCGCCCCGAAATTGCTCGGATAGTCCGGTACGTACTGCTTGGTTCGATGCATTCATTACTTTTCTCCTTTGACCTATGCCAATAGTTTGGCCTAGGTCAAAGAATAGTCGAAGTTTTTCACTGCGCCTATATGTTGCGCAACACAAAGCCAGCAGG
>NZ_JAKDKW010000069.1 GCF_030453185.1 Yaniella sp.
GCACCCGGCTGCTGGAACAGGAAAACGAGGTCTTACGCCGTGCTGCGGCCTATTTGTCGCAGGCGAATCTGCCGGGAAAAGGCTCTACCCGCTGTGAGACTTGAGGTAGCTGGTCTGGGATCGGCTGGCAGGATTGGTACTGGCTGTTCCATCTGTAGATGTGACTCTTCTACCCGCTGGCCCCTTGTGGGGTGCCTTATACGAGACTTGTCCATCGCAGGTGGCGGCCGGTACCGTCCGGCCCACCTCGGTAGCTTAATGAGAAGATTGTCCGCCACTCATGGTGGCGTGACCCATCACAGTGTTGTTCCGACGTGAATGTTCACCCGGGCTGGTACCGGCCGTTTGACGGCCAATTGTCCATGTCCATCACGTTGGAAAGGCAACGACCGCTATGGCTATTGTCGCTGATACACATCCGTTTGTCGTGGGTGTTGACACCCACGCTCGCAAACACGTCTATTCGATTCTGATTGCAAACACCGGGGCGGTGATCGATACCAAAGACTTTTCCGCCAATGCAGCCGGCATGAACCGTGCCCTGGCCTGGGTAGCCCGGCGCACTGAAGCAGACGCTGACACGCTCTGGGTCATTGAAGGCGCCGCATCCTATGGTGCCCTTCTGGCGGGCACCGTAGCAGCGCATGGTTACCCGGTAGTTGAGGCGCCGCGCATGGATGCCAAACAACACTACGGCGTGGGCAAATCCGATGCTCTCGATGCGCACCGTATCGCCGCAGCGGCCCTGCCGTTGCCGGTGGCCAAGTTGCGCCGGCCACGGCTCAATGCCGGGGTCCGCCAGGCCCTTCAGATTCTGGTCACGGCACGGCAATCGATGGCTAAAGACCGCACTCGGTCAGTCAATGCACTGACCGCTTTGATTCGTAGCAACGACCTTGGGATGGATGCTCGTCGAGCACTGAGCAAGGCCAAGATCGTAGAAATCGCGAGGTGGCGGACGCGCAATGAAGAACTTGCGTTATCTGTTGCTCGTGCTGAGGCAGTTCGCCTGGCCAACCACGCGCAAGCACTCGATGCCCAGCTCACCGACAATGAGCAGCAGCTTGACGAATTGGTGCGCGTCAGTGAAGCTGCCCCGCTGCTGGAAGAAAAAGGGTTCAAAGCCATCAGCGCTGCCAAATGCCTGGCAGCCTGGTCCCACCATGGTCGCGTTCGCACGGAAGCTGAATTCGCGTCCCTGGCCGGTGTCTGTCCCATCCCAGCATCTTCAGGCAACACCGTCAGATTCCGGCTCAACCGCGGTGGGGACCGCGCGCTGAATAGTGCCCTGCACATGGTAGCGATCAGCAAAATGACCCACGATCAAGAAACCCGCACCTACGTCGAAAAACGACGAGCCCAACACAAGACCGACCGCGAGATCCGACGCTGCCTCAAACGCTACATCGCCCGCCGAGTTTTCCGAATACTCAATGCTCAACACCACGTCCTGGAGACAGTTTGACAACTATAGAAGAGTCTCGTAAAACAGCTGGCCACCGAAGGGATTCCCGTGGTGGTGTCGTGCCGGGCATTAAAGCTTGCTCGTCAACCCTATTACCGCTGGTTGCACCAACCCGTGCCCCAAGCCGATCTGGTGGCCGCTTATCGTGCTAATGCGCTCTTTGACGCTCACCTGGACGACCCAGAGTTTGGCCACCGATTGCTGGCGGATGAGGCCAAAGCGTGCGGGCAACAGATGGCTGATCGAACCGCCTGGCGCATCTGCCACGACAACCAATGGTTCAGTGTTTTTGGCCGGCGGAAAGCCCGCGGCAACGGTATGCGGCCTGGACCTGCGGTCCATGACGATCTGGTGCTGCGCGACTTCACCGCTGACCGGCCCAATCAGTTGTGGTTAACGGACATCACAGAGCATCGCACCGGCCAAGGCAAACTGTATTTGTGTGCGGTCAAAGACGTCTTTGCTGGCAAGATCGTGGGGTATTCCATCGATTCCCGCATGACCTCACGACTCGCGGTAAACGCGCTGAATAATGCTGTTACCCTGCGCGGCAACGTGACCGGATGTGTGGTGCATTCCGACCGCGGATCTCAGTTCCGGTCCCGAAAATTTGTGCGTGCCCTAAAACGTCACGGGCTGGTCGGATCCATGGGCCGAGTCGGCGCCGCCGGCGATAACGCAGCGATGGAATCCTTCTTCTCGCTACTGCAAAACAACGTGCTGGACCGCAAACCCTGGGCCACCAGAGGTGAGCTTCGCCTGGCGATCGTCACCTGGATCGAACGAACCTATCACCGCCGCCGCAGACAACACCGGCTCGGCCGGTTGACCCCTGTGGAATTTGAGACCATGATGAACACCCAGGTAGTACTCGCTGCCTAACACACCACCTGTCACCTAACCGTGCAGCAGGCCCGCCCGGGCTGCTGCTGTTGTTGATTCTGGTACTGGGGAGCCTGCGGTGGCGGCATTGGTACCGGTGCCAAGGAAGTCTCAGAAGGAGCTGTGTCTACTGACTCTGAGTTCGGTGTTGACAGTTCGTCGGCTGGAGCGGGTGGAGTTGCAACTGCGGACGGGCTGACCTCATCGGCATCAACGCTTGCTGCCGGCGCTGTCTCTGGAGGCAGGGATCCCGGCGGTGTGTTGACTGGAGGTTCACCAGAAGGTGCTGATGTGGTGTTTGGGTCCGAAGAATGTGAGTCCTGTGACATGCGTTTCCCTCTAAGGTATGGGCTGAATGACAAGCATATGTTACCCACACCATATTTGAATACTCAAGCCCATTAACTCCACAAGAAAAGCATATACGAATCGTGAATAGGTCTTCGTGCGTACATGACGAGACAGTCAGCATCTGTTGAATTTCAGCTACAGATTAGTCACATTATGGACGTGGCTGACACGAATGCTGGCACTGTCTTGACCATGCGTAGAGTACTCATAAGTGATGAAACAATCCCAGAATCCTAAAGAACAGCGCACATGCGCGCTGGGATAATCTGAATGAGAAGTTTTGACTATACAGCAATTCAGTCCGTCTCACATGACGGGTGAGTGCTCCAGCGCTGTGAGCGCGTTCCTGACTGCCGCGGGAAAAGAATTTTCGATGATATGCAACTTTTTGATTCGACAGCACGACTCGCGGATGTAACTGCACGCAACCGCACTTCTCACTCACACACATTGAAAGGGTATTTCCTGTTATGCACTCGAAGAAATCTATGCGACACCTGGTCATCGGTCTCACGGCCGTGGCCGCGTTGACGTTTACTGCCTGTGGCTCGGACGAAACACAGTTTGAAGATACTGCTACGGCAGATTCGACACAGGAGCAGGTTGCTGTTGAAGAAGAAATGCGTCCTGAGCTACCGGAGGCGGAACGCGGTTTGGTGCATCATGACATCTCCCAGGAGCCAACAATCCTGGATACTTTCACACCGGAACATGCTGAGGTCGTGACCCCGGCTGGCACCCTGACCGTCGACAAGGTCGAAGTCGTGGAGTCAGTTTCCGCAGGTGAATTGGAGATGAGCTCTTATGATGCGCAGGAGCAAGTTGGGCCAGCCGCAGGTGAAGAGCTCATGATCCTCGACCTCAGCTTCCAACCTGACGAGGCAACCCAGGGGTACGGCGGTCTTGACGCGAGCGCAGATTTGGCGCTCGAGGCCGCGGGTCAGCGCAACCATATTGATGCTCTGGATAGCCAGGAGACGTACCGGATGCTCATCTCGGCGCCTCAAGATAGTAGCACTCAATTTGTGATAGCTTCCGAAGGTCACGACCAGCGTATCGATGTCCTGACCGGAGAACGAATTGTCGATCCCCAAGACCCGGCTGCGGCTTACTATCGTGAGGTTACTGTTCAGGACCTGAACCATGCGTTCCAGATTGATGATCGCAACATTGCGGTCTCCACGGTTCGTGGCTCCGATGAGATACCGCTTTCACAAGACCCACGTATTAATACTGTCACCTTGACCGCATGGACTGAGGAATCGGGTTGGGCAGATGAAGGACAAGCGTGGTTGCTGGTCGACTGGGAACTGGAGCTCGACGGTCACTCAGACGCTACGCGTCGGGTCCTGGTAGAAGATGTCGACATGACACTGAAGGTCGACCTGGGAGGCGAGACCCTCACGGACAATGTGAAGGATCCCGCCGATAAGGCGAGGTTCTCTCACGAACAAATCAGCTCATTTGAGGTGGACAACGAAATCTCCGAGTTGATACTCAGCTTTGATATCGGCATCGGCAGCCTCGAAGGCTCAATGAATGTCGACGTGGTCGGTGATGAAGCCACCGGCTACGAGTTTTCTACCGACGACCTGGAGGTCGAGTTCCCCATGAACGGGACCAACTCACAACCTTCCAGTGATGAGTCCGATGAACCTACCGACGAGCCAACTGACGAATAAGAACACCTGAGGGGTATCACACCATGACATCACCACACCAGCACAACCAGCCACCACCACAACCACCCGCACTGGACCCAAACCTCGATGCTGCAGCCCTGGCCCAGCTGGCCTCTCAGCGTCGTGACCTGTGGCCGGCGATTCAACGCCATCCGAATTGTTATCCGGAGCTTCGCGACTGGATTGGCCAGCAATTGGCGCAACCCGAACAGCAGCCAACAGCACAAGAGTGGACCCAGAATTCGCAAGCTCAACCCGAGCAGAAACCAACCGAGGAAGAATGGGCTCGCAATTTTCAGGCCCAGCACGGCCGGGAACCGACGATGAGCGAGTACCAGGCAGCGCTGCGAAATCGTGAAATGCGCAGAAACACCCCGACCATGGAAGAGTTCTCTGAAGGTGCTAAGCGAGCAGCTACCGGAGCTAAAAAATTCTTTGACCAACGCGTCGCACCAGCAGCCAAAAGTGCAGCTCGCCAGGCACAGAATGCTTACAGTCGACAATCCGGCAGTCCGCAGTTTGCTCTCTGGTCCAACCGGGCACCACTGGTTTTGGCAGGGGCAGCCCTGATAGCGATCTTTAGTCTGATGATGCCAATCGCCTCGTTCGGTGGGATGTCGGTCAACTTCTTCCACGAAGAGACCCGGGCCGAGGGCATTCCAGTGCTGATACTACTCATCATCACCATCGGCGCATCGGCGGCGACCTATTTAGTGCCTCTGAAGTGGCTGCGCATCACCACCGGAGTTATCGGTGCGATCGCGGGACTGTTCGCCACCTATGATGGCTTCGCCAATGTGATGATCTTCAGCGATATGGCCAGTACGTCAGTCGGTATGGGCGTCGTACTGCTTGGCATCTGCGGTCTCGTGATGCTTGCCGCCACCGTGTTGACCTTCCTGTCGTTGCGGCACCTACCACCCGCTGCCCAGCGCACGCCCCAGCCGCCTCCGGCGACGCCACCACCTCACGGTCCGCAACCGTCAGAGGAGCCCTAATAGTCTCAGGCAGAACTCTCAACCCACTACACGTATCTTCATCACACACCACCATTTGACGAGGAAATTTAGATGACACAGTCACCTACACCACCACCACAAAACCAGCCACCACCACAACATCAGCCGCCCCCGGGAGGGCAGGCACCACCGCCACCGGTGCCCGACTTCCTGAAGGAGATCCCCGCCAAGGCGTGGGCACGAACCTTCTTGATTGTCGCGGTGTTCTTCGGCGGGGCACTGATCATGGCAGGTGTCACGGCGGGT
Source organism: Yaniella sp. (assembly GCF_030453185.1). GTDB lineage: Bacteria > Actinomycetota > Actinomycetes > Actinomycetales > Micrococcaceae > Yaniella. Next base: position 5,646 of record NZ_JAKDKW010000069.1, read on the forward strand.
CTCCTGACAGCCGGCGCGAGCTCTGCAGCCGGTGACGCTTTCGGAACAGACATTGACAGGGCGTTCAGCGGGGGATCCACGTGGATTGTCATGACCTTTCAGCTGTTGGCCATGGGCTTCTTCTCGCCACTATCGATTGGCGTTGACTTTGCCGAATTCGTCGCGCAAACCCCAGGCGGGTCCCTGTTCCTTGTGCCGTGGTGGGTGCCGGCCGGCGGGCTCGTCGCGGTTATGACTACCCAGCGCTACCTCGGAGGCAATCTGCGTGCACCGCGCACCGGGACCCGGTTATTGCTTGCCGCCATCGGTGGCATCACCTTCGCCACCATCACCACAATTTTGGCTGCTGCTGTCCGTTTCCGCTTTGACGAGGGAATGGACATGTTTGGTGCCTCCATGTGGGCTCATGCGGCATCATTTCCTGGTTTTCTCGTCGCCACGCTGGTTGTTGGTCTGACCACATACATCCTGTTGCTCCCGCGGCAGGCGACCATGTTGCAGCGTGCCGTGACCAGTATGGTGCAGGTATTTGAACACGTCGTTGCCCTGGCTGCTGTCGGTGTGGTTGTCCTACTCATTACCGGTTTGGTACAAGGTTCACTCGAGGGCATCGGATTTATCTTGGCCCTCTTGCCCAATATCGGATTCCTCCTGTTTTCGATGCTGCATTTTGTCCCCGCGGTGGCCTCTGGTACACAGGGTATGGCCGAGCTCGGGGCGTCTGAGACTTTTCATATCTTTGACGCTCACCCGGGCTTCTGGATCCCCGGGATTCTTGTCATGTTGTTGGCACTGGGAGTCAGCGCGTTCCGGTGGAGCATCCGCACGCGGTTTCATGCCCACGCTACTTGGGCCTGGGTCGCTCTGCCCGTGACATACCTGCTGGTAGGTAGCGTATTGACCTTTGGTAACGGCATATACTTTTCTATGTTTGCCGAAGGAACGGGAGTTCGGGCAGGCATCAGCAGCGCCTCCTGGGGTTTTCTCATCTGGGTGGTCATCGGTGCGATCGTCCAACTCTTAGCGGTCTACCTCATGCCCGCACTTGCCCGTCGCTTCCCACCAGGACTGCTCCGGGCCCTGGGCTGGAAAGCGGCCCCACCGGCTGCCGCTCAACCAACATATAACCCGCCGCTTCCTCCGCAACCGGACCAAAGTGCACCCCCACAGCCAGCACCAGCTGGCGAACAGTTCGGAATGCCCGATAATCAGACGGCACCCCTGTATGATGTGCCCCCGCCTCCAGCTTCGGCACCCACGACTTCGTGGGAGACTGCCGCACCGACACAAAGCGTTACCGCGACACAAAGCCCTGACCCGGCAGATGCCTGGCAGGCAGCTGCAACCCAACCGCGCGAACCTCGCCAACCGATGTCACGTCGCACCAAAATGATGTTGTATGCCGGCCTAGGCGTCATTGTCCTGGCAGCTATTTTGTGGATTGCTCACACGGTACTGGCCAGAACGGTCTTCGGGCCGGAACAGAGCGCCGAGTCCTACCTCGAAGCGGTGATAGACGGCCGCGCCGAGGATGCCCTGGACCAGATGGGCCCCAACGTTACGGATGAGCAGCGTGCACTGGCCACCAACGAGATCTACCAAGCTGCCGAAAGCCGGCCAGACAGCTACGACATCGGTGAGGTGACCCGCGACGGTACCACCGCCAGCGTCGACGTTACCGTCTATCAGGAAGGCAAAGCCTATCCCTTCCAGCTGGGCCTGACCGCCTCGGGTACCCAAGCCGGTGTGTTCCGGGATTGGTCGTTGAACTCTGGCGATATTGCCGGGCGTGTCGCGTACGTGTCGGGACCGTCGAGCCTGACGGTCAACGATGTCGAAGTCGAGGTGCAACCGGCAGGCGCCTTGGATGAGACTGATCCGTACGCATCCTACGAAGATGTCGAAGCCGTGCAACGTATCGCCGAGGAATCCGGTCAGGTACTGTTACCCGGAACCTACACCTTTACGGCACCGGAGGGCAGTGAATATCTGTCTAGCGGTGAAGATCTCGTGCTGACAGTCCACCCCGGAGAAATATCTGGCACGCCCATAGAATTCAGCCAGCGGTACACCGAAGCCTTCGAAACCGATGTCGTCGAACAGATTGAACAACGGTTGGAGTCCTGTGTGGCCGACGAAACCATCCGCATTGCAGACTGTGAGGCGGCCAGCTGGGAAGACACCTGGTATGAGGCGATGACCAACATCGAGCGCTCCTGGGCCACCCCGCCAGAAATCGAGCTGGTCCCGGCCGATGATGACCCGTCCTTCGGAACCACCAGCATCACCGAATACTCGGGGCCGGTCACCGCGCGTATCGTTGAAGGCAGCATCGACATCACCTATGAGGCTCGGAATGACGCAGACGATGACTGGCGCGAACAAAACAGCACCTATTCACCGTTCTCCCACGGCTGGTCTGGCGCGATGGAGCTACCTGTCACCCTTGACGGCGACGACATCAACATTGATTTCTCACCGCTAGACGAGTACAACTCCTCGTGGCTCAGCGATGACTTCCAGGACTAGTCACACGGTGTGAGGTGTTAGTCCCGGACCTGCACACGGTACCGAGCCTCCAGCTCGTCGCCGGTAGAGGTCCGGGCACGCAGCACGATTTCAGTGCTCCCGGGTTGGGTCGCGGTAATAGACGTCTCATGGTCATCGACCAGACTCGTGCCGGTGGGCAGTGACCAGACCCAGCTGTGGACGCCCTCGGTCTGCGCCACATAGGTGGCCGTTTCACCGACCGACACTTCGCTTGGTCCGCTAATGGCTATGGAGGCGTCGCCGACCGACGATGGGTACCCGTCGTCGGTCAGCGACATACCTGCCATCAGTCCGAGGGTCCCCATGATTGCGGCCACTATGACTGGCAGCAGCACGGTGAGCCGTCGTCGCGGTCTCCTGCCGACGTGTTGGAGCGGGCTTGGCTGCGCTGTTTCTGATCTTTCCTGCTGTTGGACCGGTGGGGGAGGCTGCGAGACGAAAACAGTTTCGAGGTCGGACAGCCATTCTGTAATGGTTTGCTGACGCTGCGCAGGATCAGTGGCCATGCCCCGTCGTATGACCTCGTGGAATGTCTCGGGCAGCTCTGCGCCTTCGGCTACCCAGGCAAGTAGTGCTGAGGCGGCCCAAATATCGGCTCGCGTATCCACCAATCCGGGTTTGGATTGCTCTGGTGGACGAAACCCGGCGGTCCCGCCCGAGACGGTGAGCCCGGAATTGATCGCCAGGTCTTTACACATGCCCAAATCGGACAGCAACAGGCGCTCATCTTGGGTGACGAGCCGGGTGGTTGATGGTGTGGCATCGGCGGCTGGCTCGGTGGCAAGCAACAGGTTTCCGGGGCTCAGGTCGCGGTGCACAAGTTTCGCGGTATGGATGGCTTCGAGTGCTTGGGCTAGTGGCCGTGCCATCGACAGCAGATCTTCGGGACTGGGCTGCCACCCTTGTGCGCGCAGGTGGTGGACTCGATCAGCTAGGGTCCCGCGGCCGCAATAAGTTGCACGGATTTGAAAATTCTTTTTTGTCCACGTGGGAAATTTCATTCATACGTTTAAAGACAAGCCAAAGGGTATGACAGGTCGAAGCTACTTCTGTAGGCTTATCGCATTATTATGTTTCGATCTTTGGTACGTTACGACATGGCTAAGAAATTCAGCGCATAAGGTTAGGAAGCTATGTGCGACAGCGATAAGGGCAACAATGAAGACTCTAGGAGACAGCAAAGTCGCCCCGAGCACGAACGGCCGGTAGAACTCCCGCCGCCGCCTCCTCCCGTTCCGAAGGAGTCTTCGCTCAATCAGGTGCGCGGTGGGGCGAGAAGAGTAGCCTCACGAGCGCAGAATTATTACGACAGCACTCTCGCTCCAGCGTTTGAACGCTCCGGCACCAAAGAGTTTTACGATAAGAAGGTTGCCCCAACGACGAGAAATGTCACGCAATCGGTAAAGCAGACGGTAAGTGACCAGCACACGAGGCTGACTTCAACGCCGATGAGCCGTACGGCAATTGTGCTGCTGAGCGTTTCTGTGCTGGCAATCATCAGCACATTCTTGCCCATGGGTCCGACTTCTATCGGCAGGTATGGGGGTGCCGCACGCAATGTGCTTGACGGGAACTTTGCGGACGTCGGAGGGCTCGTGTTGGTTCAACTGATTGGTGTTATCGCAACCTTTACCGCGGCAACCATATTGCGGCTCCTCTTATTTGCCACGATCGTTGTTTCCATTATTGCTATTGCTTGGCGTAGCGCACGCGCCAAAAAAATCGCGGGGCTTACTGGGGTGTTCACCGGTCTCAGCGGCGTCGTCATCGGATTGGCGGCACTGTTGGTGACGAGTAGTCTCGAGAACATGCCGGTTGGTGTTGGCTCAGTGGTCCTGCTGATCTTTTCGGTTGCGGTTGCCGCGAGTGCGATCATCTTATTGCGTTCTTCGAAATCTTTGTCCGTACTGCCACCGGTGCCGCCTCCTGTCCCGCAAACCAGGTAACTGGTTTAGAACACCAAAGTTCTTGCATTGATGAAACTACGTTAGAGTCTCCATGCATGATATAAGTTGCCAGCTGAAACCAACCAAAACCACTAGTCACCCGTAGGTATGGGCCTGTCAGATGGATTGTGTAAATGTCCTAGTCAACTGTTAGAAACAGGAGAATAGGAAAAGTATGACCATCGATTTTGAATAGGTTGAACACGACGTGGTAGATGCTGCGAGCATGGCTGATAAGTCGGCTGATTTGGCATCCATGGAGGCGGTGAAAGAGTCCGGGGCTTTTGACGAGTTGATGGGCGTGGCAACGACCCTGATCGGTTTACTTCCGACCTACGCCACTATCGGTTTTTGGGCTCCAGTGATGCTGATCGTGCTGCGTATCCTGCAGGTGTATCAGCGGGTGGTGAATGGGGCGGTGCAGCACTGATGGCTGTCGAACACGCTCCCACATCGCGGAGAGGATTCTTCGGCGCCTATCCGTAAATCGGTGGGCCGCTGGGTATGTTGCTTGCCTCAGCAATTCTGGGCATCTTTTCTTTGGTGCTCACCACGGAACAGTTCCATGCGTGGGGTTGGCGCGTCCCATTCCTCGTGTCCTTTGTGCTGATCTTCGTCGGGTACTACATTCGCCGCAAAGTAGCTGAGCCCCCGGTCTTCCAAGAACTGCGCGATAACGCGGCGCAATCCAAAACCCCACTGCGCCAGCTGTTCCAAGACGACTGGAAAACCATCATCAAAGCCGCACTGGCCTTCGCCGGAAATAACGCTGCCGGCTACATGGTGGCCGGCGGATTCGTGCTGGGCTACGTCACCACCACCCACGTGGTGACTGAAACTCATATGCTGATCCTCGTGGCAGCTGATGCCGCTCTGTGGATCGTCACAACGCTGTTTGGCGGCATCATCTCAGACCGCTATTGGTCGACCTCTGTCCTACCTGATTGGTTATGGCTTCCAGCTGGTCTGGGCGATCCCCATGTTTTTGATGATCGGCCCCCGCAATATGTGGCTCATTACCTTCTCGGTGCTCGTCTTCACGATCCCAATTGGACTGTCTTACGGACCGCAATCGGCAATGTATTCCGAAATGTTCCCATCGCGCACCCGCTTTCTGGTTTTTCCATTTCGTATGCCATCGGCGCGATCTTGGGTGGCGCCTTCGCACCTACCATTGCCCAATATCTTGTCGGTACCACGGGCTGGATTGGTTCAGTTGGCGTGTACTTAGGCATCATGGCAACCATTTCTGGCGTCGCGATACTGACCATCGAGGAACCACGCGGCACACCGCTGTCTCCTGAACAAGAACAGTCTCAGGAAAAATCGGAACCTGTCTCGACTCCTGAAGCTCAGAAAGCTGGAGCGTTGTAGGCCCTATCTAGCGGCGTAGCGCCCCTGCATGCCTGATGACGACTAGCTCGAGGCCCCGGATGATAGATATATCCGGGGCTTCGGGCTTGTATATGAAGGGCAAGCTGCGAGCTGGGGAAGGCATATATTGTGGGACTTCACGATTTCCCATATCAGAACGATAGCCAGTGGAATCCAACATCCTGAGCTCACGGGTATGCTGTTGTATGGCTTCGCCACGCCATTGCCTGGGCTGAAGCAAAACGATGACAGCAGCGCAAACGATCAACATTGAAATGAGAGCGGATGACAGCTAGCT
>NZ_JAKDKW010000142.1 GCF_030453185.1 Yaniella sp.
TTTACGCGACGACGTGGAATTTACCGATGGTACGGAACTGGACGCCGAAGCGGTTGCCTATAACTTTGACTACTGGATGGACGGCGGAAACAGTACCGCACAGGTGCACTTAGATGGGTTCTACGACCACGCCAAAGCCGTGGAAGACCAGGTCGTGGAAATCCACCTTTCTAGCCCGCTTGCGACGTTCATGTCTTCACTATCGCAGTCGTATTTTGGATTGCAGTCGCCAACCGCGCTGGAAAATCGCACGGAGGAAGAAAACTGCACCGAGCCCATTGGCTCAGGCCCCTTTAGTGTCGCTGAGTGGAAACGCGGTGAATACATCGAATTTCAACGCAATGATGATTACAATTGGGCGCCAGAAAATGCCAAACATCAGGGACCGGCATATCTGGATGCCATCCGTTGGAATATCATTCCTGATAACACATCTCGCTACGGCTCGTTGTTATCTGGCGAAACCCAAGCCGTCGGTGAGATCCCGGCAGTCAACGTAGCTGAAGCCGAAGAGTTGTTCGACTATACCCAGTACATCACTCCGGGCCGTCCAATGGTTATGAATCTGAACACCGATCGGGGTATCTTTGCGGATCAACAGGTCCGGCAGGCCCTAAGCTTCGCGACAGATCGGGAAGCCAACGTCGAATCTGCGTTCCTGGGCACCGTCCCATTTGAACCCAGCGGCTACCTCTCGCAATCCACGCCCGACTACGATGCCGATGCAGCCGATGAGTATCCCTTCGATTTGGATCGTGCCAATAAGTTACTCGATGAGGCTGGTTGGGACGAGCGCGATGACGAGGGTACGCGCATCAAAGATGGACAACGACTCGAAGCTACCGTCACCTACGGGTTGAACTCGATTGTCACACCGGACGGCGGCACCGTGATTCAGAACTTCCAGGAACAGGCCCGTGAAGCTGGATTCGATCTCAAACTACGACCACTGACACCATCAGAAAACTTCTCCGGCGCATTTTCTACTCCGGATTCCTACGATGCACAAGTTGGGTACTGGACCAGCCCGCACGCGGGCATTCTCAATATCAACTACCGTCCGTCCACGGAAGAACATCCCAACGGTGCCAATACCACTTTCCTCCATGACGAGGCAGTGTTCGACACCATCCAGCAGGCGCTCCAAGCGCCAACGGATGAAGAAGTTAGTCAGTTGTTCTCCCAAGCGCAATATGAACTGAGTGAAACAGCGGCGGCCATAGGTCTCTACACGCAGACCAACAGCTTGGCGGTATCCGATGATGCCGAAGGCATCTGGTTGGAAGCAGCACAGGGTGGGCCAGTCTTCCACGACGCATATCTCACGACTCCGCAGACTGACAAGGGGAACTAGCCATGACCGTTGACACACAGACTGCCCCAGCAACCACGCCCAATGTGCCGTTGCAACGCCAACGCATCGCACCATCAGTGATCGCAGGCAAGATCGGCCGCAAAGTCCTCAGTGCAATCTTCGTTGTGTGGGCTGCGGCCACGATTACGTTCTTCATCCAAACCCTGCTGCCAGGGGACAGAGCTACACTACTGTTGAACCAGCAAACGGGCCAAGTACAGGAACGCACACCAGAAGAGCTGGCCCCCATCAATGAAGCCTTTGGCTTTGACCAGCCGGTGCTGGTGCAATACTGGGACTTTCTCACGGGACTATTGCGCGGTGATCTCGGCACTTCATATGTGCTGTATCAGCCGGTCACTACCGTGATAGGAGACCAACTGGTTCCAACCGTGGTGCTGACCATCACGGCCATGGCTATCGCCTGGGTGCTGGCTAGCGTCTCTTTAGTGCTCACGGCCCGTCGAACCCCGTGGGTCTCTAAGCTCTTTTCCGGTGTTGAAGCAGCGGCTGCCGCTCTGCCTCAGTACTGGTTAGGCATCATCTTGCTCGTGGTGTTTGCCCTGACCTTCGGACTCTTTCCGGTGGTCGGTGGCTCAGGGATCCACGGGCTCGTTTTGCCCGCCCTGACCCTGGGCATCCCGCTGGCCGGGTACCTGGCGCAGGTTATGCGTACCGAATTCGACCGCACCATGGACCAACCCTTTGTACTCACGGCGCGTTCACGAGGACTCACAGATGGCAACGTACGAATCCGCCATGTACTTCGTCATTCACTACTCCCTGGCTTATCGCTGACTGGTTGGGCTGTGGGCGCACAATTCTCGGCGGCGGTTATCGCAGAGAATGTGTTCTCTCGTCCTGGGTTAGGCCGAGTACTGGTCACCGCCGTGAATGGGCGAGATTTACCGGTGGTCTGCGGGATCGTCATGCTCGTCGCATTGATCTACGTGATCATCAACCTGGTCACCGATACCGCCTATATTCTGGTCGATCCTCGCCTGAAGGAGGCAGTATGACCGCAACACAGACTCCAAGCCCCGTCATCCAGTCGAATGGACCGGCAAAGCAAACACGCTCTCCAAAAGTGCTACGTAGAGTTCCGTTTACCGTCTGGATCGCTGGCACCTTCGCGTTATTCTTATCGCTGGCATCGATAGCACCTCAACTGTTGGCCACGGTTGATCCGAACACGATCAACCTTGAAACCCCGTTGGCACCACCAAGTTTGGAACATTGGCTCGGCACAGATCAATCTGGGCGGGATCTGTACTCCCGGATCGTGCATGGCACGGGCCAATCATTGCTGACCGGTTTCAGTGCCACCGCCATCGGTGTCGGACTCGCCATCATCCTAG
>NZ_JAKDKW010000070.1 GCF_030453185.1 Yaniella sp.
AAGTACATCGGTGCGTCAGTTCATGGCATGGTTAGTTCGCCAGGGTGTTCGTGAAGATGATCCAGCTGCACGATTGGTCGCTTCGAAAAAGGCATCACATCTACCCGACACCCTGTCCCAAGGACAGATGCGACAGGCCTTGGAAGGCTTGCAAGCAAAAGTGTCGCCCGAGGATGGCGCTAGCGCGGAACCAATGGCACTGCGAAATCTCGCCATGGTTGAAATTCTATATTCGACCGGCATTCGAGTCGCTGAACTCGAAGGACTAGACATCGATGATGTGGATTTCTCGCGGTCAATGATCAAAGTGACCGGGAAGGGAAATAAGCAACGCGTTGTTCCCTTGACTAAACCAGCCGTGAAGGCCCTAGAAGCATGGTTGCAACGCGGCCGGGCACAGGTGCTTTCGGGGAATCAACACACCCCAGCCGTTTTTCTTGGCGTGCGCGGTAAACGGATTGGTGCCCGACAGGTCCGGGAGGTAGTCAACAAAGTACTTCGGGATCTGGGGAGCACATCAGCTTCTGGCGTGCACGTACTCCGGCATACTGCGGCAACACATCTGCTGGATGGAGGGGCCGACTTGCGTTCGGTACAAGAATTACTTGGGCACGAATCGCTGCAAACGACGCAGTTGTATACACACGTTTCGATAGACAGGTTGCGGCAAGGCTATAACCAGGCACATCCACGAGCATAAGCAGCCGTGAGTCACTCGACTGATCTTGTAGCTGCAGGTTGACTAGATTAGTGACAATCAGGCCAGTTCCGTGATTTGTCGTAGCGCTAGTGGCTATAATGAGACCGATCAGGCATAATGGTTGCTGTCAGAACATGCAAGATCTCATATTGAGTGGTCGTAGGGGAAGACGTACCGCTAACAATGGAGGATCGGAATGTCTGGCATTGACGCAAGAGGTGTACTTTACGTGCACTCTGCCCCTGCAGCCCTCTGCCCACATATTGAGTGGGCGGTCGGGGCTGCTTTGGGTGCCCAGGAACAACTGGAATGGGAAGCTCAGCCCGCAGCACCTGGAACCTACCGCGCCGAAATCAATTGGATGGCGCAACAGGGTAGTGGAGCAAAACTGGCCTCATCACTTCGAGGCTGGGCACACCTGCGCTACGAAATCACCGAAGAAGCCTCTGAAGGCTCGGATGGTTCACGCTGGTCCCATACCCCTGAATTGGGCATCTTTCATGCCACCACTGACGTCACCGGCAATATCATGGTTTCTGAAGATCGCATTCGGTATGCCTATGAGCAAGCCAGCGGTGACCCATCAGCCGTCTACCACGAGCTGTCGCTAGCTTTGGGCGAGTCCTGGGACGAGGAACTAGAACCGTTCCGCCAAGCAGCCGATGGTGCAAATGTGCGCTGGCTGCACCGGGTTGGCTAATATCTGAACGATCCTTCACACCGACAATGGAGGTCCGTCCCTACAATCGTAGGTAACGGACCTCCATTGAGTCGTTTAAATTTGGTCTAGTAGTTGCGGAACGCTACGACAGCGTTATGGCCCCCGAAGCCGAATGAGTTACTTAGGGCAGCAATATCGCCAGAAGGTAGCTCTCCTGGTTTACCGTGGACAACATTCATGGGGATCTCGGGATCCTGGTTGTCAAGGTTGATGGTAACGGGCGTCTTGCGGTGATAAATCGATAGCACGGTGAAGATAGCTTCCAAGGCGCCAGAGGCACCCAGCAGGTGTCCGGTCTGCGACTTGGTTGCCGATACCAAGATATTGTCCAGGTGATCACCAAATACGGTCTTCATAGCAACGTACTCTGGGCGATCTCCCACCGGGGTCGAGGTCGCGTGAGCATTGACATGCACAACGTCCTTCAGATCGATGTCATCACTGGCCATTGCTGAACGAAGCGCACGCGACGCACCAAGTCCTTCTGGCTCAGGAGCTGTGATGTGATAGGCATCTGAAGCTACTGCGGAGCCGGCTAGGACCGCATAGACTTCAGCGCCGCGGGCACGTGCATGCTCTTCCGACTCGATGATCAGGGCACCGGCGCCTTCGCCAAGGACAAAGCCGTCACGATCAACATCGTAAGGACGAGAGGCGGCCTGTGGGTCATCATTGCGTTTGGACAGCGCCTGCATAGCGGCAAAACCTGCGATTGGCAGCGGGTGAATGGCAGCTTCGGCACCGCCGGTCACGACAACATCTGCCTGGCCAGTTTCGATGAGGCGACGTGCGTTGTCCAGCGCTTCGGTACCGGAGGCACATGCAGATACGGTGGTCATTGCGCCACCACGTGCGGAGAGATCCATGGAAATAGCTGCTGCAGCGCCGTTTGGCATAAGCATCGGGACGGTCATCGGCAGTACGCGGCGAGGGCCACGTTCACGCAAGTTGTCCCAAGAGTCTAAGAGGGTCCAAACACCACCGACACCGGTACCGAATGCGACCGCCAAGCGATCTGTATCAAGGTCGTCAGTGGATAGCCCGGCGTGTGCCCAGGCCTCACGTGCTGCGACGAGGCCCATTTGGGTGGTTGGATCCATGCGACGTGCTTCAACACGAGAGAGAACTTCTGTAGGCGCGTTGCTGAGCTGCGCAGCAAAGGTTACTGGCAGGTCGTACTCTTCTACCCAGTCTTTTTCGATTGGCCGCGCACCAGAGGTACCTGCCAGGGCATTTGCCCACATGGTCTCTACGTCTCCACCGATTGGGGAGGTAGCTCCAAGACCGGTAATTACGGCTTTACGGGTCATATCCATTGCCTCAATTACTTGATGGCCCGTCAGGGGCCGAGGTTTTCATGTTTTGTGAAGGGGAGGCGGCCTGCGGGGCCGGGAAATTTCCCGGCCCACCGCTCATGGCGGACACTAATGTCCAACCGATTGTGTTAGGAAGCGTTTGCGATGAAATCGACAGCGTCCTGAACAGTCTTGAGGTTTTTGACTTCCTCGTCTGGAATTTTCACGTCGAATTTTTCTTCGGCGTTCACAACGATGGTCATCATCGAGATCGAATCGATGTCGAGGTCATCGGTGAAGTTTTTGTCCAACTGGACTTCTTCAGTTTCTAGACCGGTTTCTTCGTTGACGATTTCGGCCAGGCCGGCCAGGATGTCTTCTTTGTTAGCCATGAGCGGCTCCTTTAATAGGCGTGCAACGTTGCTCGTGCACAGGTTTGTACAATTTCGTGGTCAGTGCAGGTTGTGGACTTATGGAAGTCGTACAACCTGGGCGCCGTAGACCAGCCCGGCACCAAAACCAATTTGTAGGGCCAAACCACCAGATAGTTCTGGTCGTTCTTCCAATAGACGGTGCATTGCCATTGGAATGGAGGCAGCGGATGTGTTTCCAGCATCTGCGATGTCGCGACCGATGGCCACGTGTTCTGGGAGTTTGAGTTGTTTGGCAAACTCATCAATAATGCGCATGTTGGCCTGGTGTGGGATAAATGCTGCCAAGTCTTCTGGCTCCACACCTGCATCGGCCAGGGTTTGTTTGGCAACTTTTGCCATCTCCCAGACAGCCCAGCGGAAGACCGAGGGACCTTCTTGGCGCAGGGTTGGCCAGATGCCGCCCTGGCTACCGGGTTCAGTGATCGCGGTAGCATCGCCCGTTCTTTCGACTTCCTCGATGATATCGCGCATGTCCAAGTTGGAACGAGTCATGCGGATCATGTCCCATTCTTGGCCCTTGGATCCCCAGTTGGATTTTGAAATTCCTGGTTCATCGGCAGCGCCAAGGACTACTGCCCCCGCACCGTCGCCGAGGAGAAAGGAAATCGACCGGTCGGTTGGATCTACAAAGTCCGAAAGCTTTTCGGCACCAATGACCAGTACTTTGTCAGCCATACCGGAACGTACCAGCGCATCGGCTTGTGCAACGCCATAGCAATACCCGGCACAGGCTGCAGAGATATCGTAGGCGGGAACAGTAATGTCCAACTCTCCGGCGATGAGTGCAGCAGCAGAACCGGTCGGGTATGGGAAGGTTACCGTGGATACGACGATGGCATCCAAATCAGACGCTTTGATCCCGGCCCGATCGATAGCTTGTTTACCGGCACCCAGCGCCATATCGTATAAGGAGATATCGGCTTCAGCACGCTGACGTGTCACAATACCGGTGCGCTGCTGGATCCACTCATCAGAGGAGTCGATTGGTCCGGCCAATTCTTCGTTGCCGACAAGCCTATTGGGCCGGAATGCGCCAACAGAAAGTATGCGACTTCCCTTGGTGGGGTTGTATTGATTCAAGCTGACTGTAGACAAGATAAACCTTACGCTGTGATGTTCTGGGTATGTTCGGCGATAAATTCCTGAGCTTTATCCAAATCGGCCGGCGTTTTAATAGCTAGTGTTTTGACACCCTTCATTGCGCGTCGTGCAATGCCAGTGAGAGTGCCGCCGGGCAGGAGCTCGATTATACCGGTTACGCCTGCATCCACCATAGTTTGTTGGCACATGTCCCAGCGTACCGGTGAAGTCACCTGGTTGATGAGACGGTCTACAAAGTCTTGTCCGGAGCTGACCACAGCACCGTCGCTGTTTGACGCCAAGCCAATGGTCGGATTATTCGGAGAAAGTGTTTGGGCAAATGCCTGCAGATCTGCAACTGCAGGTGCCATATATTCGGTATGGAATGCGCCGGCGACCTTGAGTTCGATAACACGGGTCTTTTCCAGGGGATCTTCTGCCAGCTTTGCTAGCGCGTCCTTGGAGCCAGCAGCCACGACTTGTCCGCCACCGTTGACATTGGCCGGGGTAATATCCAGGTTTTCGAGGTATGAAACGACCTCATCTTGGTCGCCGCCCAGCACCGCGGCCATGCCGGTTGGTTCCATAGCAGCTGCTGAGGCCATACCTTGAGCACGAACGCGAACAAATTCGAGTGCATCTACAGGGGAAAGAACCGAAGCCAGACCCGCTGCGGTGATTTCACCAACTGAGTGGCCAGCTGTCATCCAGCGTTGAGGATCCAACTTGTCGGTGTCCAGAGCCTGCGCCGCAAGCAGCCCGGCTGCGACAATAAGTGGCTGGGCAACGGCGGTATCTTTGATGGTCTCTTCATCTGATGTCGTTCCATGAGCCACCAAGTCGACCTTGGTAGCTTCCGACCATTGTCTGAGGGCCTCAGCAATACCGGGAAGTTCGAGCCACGGTTCCAGGAATCCTGGTGTCTGAGAGCCCTGTCCTGGGCACACGATTGCGAGCATAGGGTTAACTCTCCCAAATTCTTTCGGTATAACCTGGCAACCTAGACGACGAGTATAGACAAAGTTTTTGTAGGAACCCTACAAAGAAGTTTCTTCTACGCTCGACCGCAATATTGCTTCTGGTCATTGTTCTGGCTGGTTTAAGACCGTATCAAGTCTACCCGTCATGAGCGCAACTTGTAGGACATATGCATCTCTGGGCGTTGTTGGATCCCAGCCGGTAATTTCTGAAACCCGCTTCAACCGATACCGAACCGTATTGGCATGAATAAACAACTGTCGTGCAGTCGCTTCTAACGAACCTCCCGAGGTCGTGTACACATCGACCGTTTGCAGCAGTGAGTGCCCTGCTGAAGCCAAGGGTTTGTAAACCTGGCTGGTTAAAGCATTTCGTGCCATAGCATCGCCGTTGAGGGCACGCTCAGGTAAGAGTTCAGCCGCTGATACGGGGCGGGGAGCAGCCGGCCAAGCCGGGACTGCAGTGAATCCCTCTAAAGCTTCTTGAGCGGACAGCGGCGCATCAACGAGCGAATCAACCATGCGTCCATAAACAATTGGGCCGTCCCCAAAGCCACGCTGGATAGTGCGTGTATCGGCCTGGACGTCTCGGATCGATCCCAACACGATTGCTAGTCGGTCGGATAAAACTCCGATCAAGATTTGTAAATTAGCACGGGTTGCAATCTCGCGAAGTTGCGCAACCAGCTGCGGCTCATCGACATGATACGGTTTGCCCACCATGACCGTGATCCCGTGCGTTGCTTTCCACCCGGCAGCTGCGGCCCTGGAACGTATTTCATCAGCTCGATCGCCGGCCAGGATGGAGTCCAGCAGGAGTGCTTCCAGTCGGGTATCCCAGGAACCGCGGGTCTCTGCTGCTCTTGCGTACACTTCGGCCAATGCAAATGCTATTTCTCGGGAATAAAACACCACTGCATACCTGGCGGCAGCTTTGTCTGCGTCGGCGACGATGGCTGGGAGCTGCGTTTCCACGACCTGCAAAACCGTCCGAAGGAGCTGCACCGCTTGTTGGAGAGAGACCGTGCGGGACAGGTCAGAAGGTGCGTTGCCAAAGACAGACAACAAAATACCGTGTATGGAAGTTTTGACTGTTTTTTCGCTGTGCTCAAACCAGTCAGCAAATGTACTCAAACCTTGCTGAGCGATTTCGCCAAGGCTGGCCCGTTCGCGCGCCGGGAGTTCTCGAAACCACGGCAGCGACGTATTGAGCTGGTGTAGGGCAGCAGTTTTCAACTCGCCGAGGTGGGTTCGCACTGCAGCTTTCGCCTCGGCTGAGATAGGCCTTGGAAATTTCGTTGACCAGCTACTCATGAACTAATGCGCCACTTCCGGGTGCCCAGATAGACTGCTGTGGCCTTGCGGTGGGGAATAAGAAGGATCACGGTACACGCCTTCATCGTAGCCGAGGTTGCTGCATTTTTATCGTGTTAAAGGCCACGGGGTGCTGGAATGGTCCAGCACCCCGTAGCGGATGTATAAGCAGCGGTCGTCAGCGCTTAGGAGTCGCCACCAGCAATACCGGTGGTACCGCGGTTGACGTCATCCAGCCCGTACTGAGCAAATGCGGTTGACGCAGTGCCTTCGTCTATATCGCCAGATTTTTCCAGCATCTGAAGTGCGCGAACAACTACAGAATGGGTATCAATCTTGAAGTGGCGACGTGCTGCGGCACGAGTATCGGAGAACCCGAAATCGTCGGCACCCAGGGTCGCGAACTCATTCGGTACGTACTGACGGATCTGGTCCGGCAGTAGGGTAGCGAAGTCGGTGGTCGCGACAACGGGGCCCTCGGTCTCAGACATCACCTGGGTGATGTATGGGACACGCGGCTCGTTATCCGGGTTGGTGATGCGTTCACGTTCTGCAGCCACGGCATCGCGGCGCAGTTCGTTCCAGCTGGTCACGGACCATACATCGGCTGATACGCCCCAGTCATTGGCCAGGACCTCGGCAGCTTCGATAACCCACGGCAGGGACACGCCAGAACCGAACAGGTTAGCTTTTGGCCCGCCAATGTCAGATTTGGAGTACCGGTAAATGCCGCGCAGCAGACCATCAATATCGATGCCTTCTGGCTCTGGCTGATGAGTGATTGGCTCGTTATACACTGTGATGTAGTACATGACGTTCCGGACATCGTCGCCCAGATCGTGATCGCCATACATTTCATGCAAACCGTTGCGCATGATGTGTGCGATCTCGTAGGAGAACGCTGGGTCGTAGTGTTTCACACCGGGGTTGGTGCCAGCCAGGATTGGTGAGTGACCATCCATGTGCTGGGTGCCTTCACCTGCAAGTGTTGTGCGTCCAGCGGTAGCACCAATAACAAAGCCGCGGGTCAGCTGATCGGCTGCAGCCCAGAAGCTGTCACCGGTGCGCTGGAAACCGAACATCGAGTAGAAGACGTAGATCGGGATCATGATCTCGCCGTGTGTCGAATACGATGTACCCGCCGCTGTCAGTGCGGCGGTCGCACCGGCCTCGTTAATGCCGACATGCCAGAGCTGGCCCTCTGTTGATTCCTTATAGGACAAGAACAGATCGCGGTCCACAGACATGTAGTTCTGTCCGCGAGGGTTGTAGATCTTTGCCGTTGGGAAGAACGAGTCCATACCAAAGGTACGGGCTTCATCCGGAATAATTGGCACAATACGCTTACCAATATTCTTGTCACGCATGAGGTCGCGCAGTAGACGCACGAACGCCATGGTGGTAGCGATCTGCTGTTTACCCGAACCCTTACGGGCGTGTTTATAAGTAGACTCCGGTGGCATTGGCAGCGGGTCGTACTTCTTGCGACGCTCTGGAACGTAGCCACCAAGCTTTTGGCGACGTTCTTGCAAGTATTTGATTTCTGGGGCGTCTTGTCCCGGATGGTAGTACGGCATCGCGTACTGGTCTTTTTCGATTTCTTCATCGGTGACAGGAATACGGTGACGATCACGGAAGAGTTTGATCTCGTCGATCGTCAGTTCCTTCATCTGGTGGGTCGCATTGCGACCTTCGAAGGTAGTTCCCAGACCGTAGCCCTTAATGGTGTGCGCCAGAATGACAGTTGGTTTGCCTTTGTATTCAGTCGCAGCCTTGTACGCGGCATAAACTTTCTTGTAGTCGTGACCACCGCGTTTCAGACCCCAGATTTGCTCGTCCGACATATCTGCAACGAGTTCCTTGGTGGTCGAGGAGCGTCCGAAGAAGTGCTCGCGAACGAAACCACCGTCTTCAGCCTTGTATGTTTGGTAGTCACCATCTGGGGTCTCGTTCATAACACGAACGAGCTCACCTGAGTCATCGGTTTCTAGCAGTGGGTCCCATTCGCGCCCCCACAGTACCTTGATGACATTCCAGCCAGCACCGCGGAAGGAAGCTTCAAGTTCTTGGACAATCTTGCCATTACCGCGAACCGGGCCGTCCAGACGCTGGAGGTTACAGTTGATGACAAACGTGACGTTATCCAACTTGTTGTTGGCAGCAATGTGGAGTGCACCGCGAGATTCTGGCTCATCCATTTCACCGTCACCAAGGAATGCCCAGATGTGCTGGTCCGAGGTGTCTTTGATGCCGCGGTCATGGAGGTAGCGGTTGAACTGTGCCTGGTGAATCGCATTCAGTGGGCCTAGACCCATGGACACAGTTGGGAACTGCCAGAAGTCGTCCAGCATTTTCGGGTGCGGGTAGGAGGGCAGACCGTTTGGAGCCTGCGATTTTTCCTGACGGAAACCATCGAGCTCTTCTTCAGTAAGTCGGCCTTCCAGGAATGCGCGTGCATAGTTACCAGGCGAGGAGTGACCTTGGAAGTAGATCTGGTCACCGCCACCCGGATGGTCCTGGCCGCGGAAGAAGTGGTTGAGCCCAACTTCATATAGCGTAGCCTGGCCGGCGTAGGAGGAAATATGGCCGCCCACACCAACGCCGTCGCGCTGTGCACGCTGCACGATAGCGGCGGCGTTCCAGCGGAGGTAGTTACGGTAACGACGCTCTAGCTCTTCATCACCTGGATATTCGGGTTCCTGGTCTGCTGGAATCGTGTTGACGTAGTCGGTGGTCGTAACCATCGGTACGGCAACGGATTTCGTGCCTGCACGCTGTAGCAATTGACGCATGATGTATTCCGCGCGTTCTGTGCCAGCAATGTCTACCAGGCTGTCAAAGGATTCAATCCATTCAGAGGTTTCTTCAGGATCTTTATCGGGAGCATGGTCGGTCAAACCACTACGAATGTCATAGCTCTCTTCGGCTGTACTCACAGTGACCTCTTTCTTCTTCTAACGACAGCTTGTTAAGTCGTCTTGTTGGCACACTCGATGTGTGGTCAAGTGCGCCACGACAAAGGGATCTCATAGAGATTCTACCCCCGACGAATAGGCGCGTTTGAAATTCGGTCAAAGCTCTTCAAATGAAGGGTGAAACACGGGGTGTTGAGACACAGTAGGATATCTAGATGTTGCTAATGTCTCAAGAATTTTGAAAAATAGAATAACAACGTAAGTAGAAGGAGTGTTGTGAGCAACTCGTCGTCTGGCAAGAACCCAGATAACAATCATTATATTGGTGAACTCGAGCTAGCTGTTGGTGACGTAGTCCAAGAGCTGGGATGGGACGAAGACATCGACTTCGAGTTCCGGAACGGTCTTGAGGACGCCCTCGGCGAAGAGTTCCTCATGGAAGAGGACCAGGAACCCGTGGATGCGGTCCTCCTGTGGTGGCGCGAGGACGATGGTGATATCTCTGAACTCACCGACGCTCTTGAAAATGCGACGACAAACTTGGATGAGAACGCGCCGATCTGGCTCCTCATTCCACGTGCTTCACGACCCGGTCATGTTTCTCCAATGGACGTCAGCGAGTCTGCTCATGTGGCTGGACTCCGCACAACGATCACCGCGGGAGTTTCTGAAGACTGGTTAGCAACTCGATTGGAACGACGAGTGTGATGACCACTCCAGCCCTGCGCGATCAGTTTGGTCAAGCATGGCAGTTTCCACCAGTCGAGGGACTGGATCAGCCAAGTCGTGACAGAACCTGGCTGATCTTCATTCCCGGCGCATATACGCCGGTCTGTATGTCTGAGCTTGGGCAAGTCAATGAACTTGCTGACCAACTCGCTGCCGAGCAAGTCAGTGTGCGCCTTATCGCGCCCGATGCAGTTCCGGTTCTACGCATGGTCGCTGACCAGCTGGGTTTGAGTGTTCCCTTTCTCAGTGATTTTTGGCCGCATGGAGCGGCTGCCAATCACTACGGAGTGCTCGACCACACGACCGGTCGTCCGCAACGAGTGAGCCTGTTGATAGATCGTTCTGGCGAAGTGCTGCAGCGCGTGTCGGCAACAATTGGGAGCCGAAATATGGCGGATCATCTAGCCGTTTTGCAAAGCTAAAAATAATGGGCTACTATTGAATCTTGTTGCGCAACGCAAAGGGTCTTTAGCTCAGCTGGTAGAGCAACTCGTTTACACCGAGTAGGTCATCGGTTCGATCCCGGTAGGACCCACAAAGTACGGAAACCCCGGTTCTCGCAGATACATGCGGAACCGGGGTTTTGTTATTCCAGAGCTGGGCGGCTGCTGTTCGGGCCCCTCGCCGACTCCGCATTGCAACCATTCACAAGGCATCTAGGTTACTTTCAGAATTCCGTACTAACGTTGTTTTGAAGTTCTAAGCCCGATCGAGACAGTGGAGTCCGCCTAACAATGACGTCAGCAACGGTAAAGCCTCCAAACGAGCCGGCGGTTAAGGCCGGTTCGAGGTTTAGACCGGACATCCAAGGTCTACGCGCCATCGCCGTAGGCCTTGTTCTGCTGTACCACGCAGGATTGACGTGGTTACCCGGAGGCTATGTTGGCGTCGACGTCTTCTTCGTCATTTCCGGGTTTCTCATAACCGGTATGTTGGTTCGCCAGTCACTGGAAAAAGGTCGAATAGATCTAGCTGATTTCTATGCCCGGCGTATCCGGCGAATTTTGCCAGCGGCAACAGTGGTCCTGGTCTTCGTTGCTATCTTCACTTTGGTGCTCTTGCCACGGACCAGATGGGAAAGCATCGGCACGGAAATCGTTGGCAGTGCGCTGTACCTGGTCAACTGGGTTTTTGCCGATGGCACGGATTATCTTGACGCTGGCTCCGCAGCAAGCCCGCTGCAGCACTTCTGGACTTTGGCGGTAGAAGAACAGTTCTACATAGTGTGGCCCGCGCTACTGATCGGCCTGTTGTGGCTAGCAGGCCGTGGAGCAAAGCGTCGATCTGATC
Organism: Yaniella sp.; assembly: GCF_030453185.1. Lineage (GTDB taxonomy): Bacteria > Actinomycetota > Actinomycetes > Actinomycetales > Micrococcaceae > Yaniella. The sequence goes on from NZ_JAKDKW010000070.1 coordinate 11,456, forward strand.
CGGATATGCAGAGGGCACGGATTCGCCGCTTTTTGCAGATCGGCGTAGGTCTGGTCATCGTTCCGTCATTTGTATGGTCGATCTACTACACCCAAACGAACCCGGCGCCAGCATACTTCGTGACCACTACACGGCTGTGGGAGCTCGCCATTGGTGCTG
>NZ_JAKDKW010000002.1 GCF_030453185.1 Yaniella sp.
TCTCAGCGCTTCACGTCACCGTTCCGCCCTGGGCACGAGAGATAACTATACACAGGTTGTTTCGGAACGCAAAATCGGCGGATCCGATGGGAACTGGGGTGTAGTTCCGCACGAATCCGCCGATCATGGAAGTATTATGATGAAATTTTGGCTAAATAGTCTTTATTCGAGACCTATATCTCAGTTACTTGCTGAATCTAAGTCGATGAACCCGAGATTGCGGCGCCCGCGTCGTACAACAAAGTATTTATTGTGCAGAGCGTCTGTTGCGGTGAAGATGTGTTCTGGGTCTTCGATTTTGGTGTTGTTCAGATATGCTCCACCGTCGCCGACTGTGCGACGTGCTGAAGACTTCGATTTTTCCAGTCCAGTCGCAACTAAGAGATCGATGATTGTCATCCGCTCGCCAAGGTCACTTTGTTCAGCTGATGGAAGTTCTGCACCTGCAGCATGCAGTGTTGTCACATCAATGGATTCAAGATCACCACGGCCAAAGAGGGCAGCCGATGCATCAATAGCACGTTGGGTTTGGTCTTCTCCATGAACTAATGAAGTCACTTCCCATGCCAGACGACGCTGCGCTTCACGGCGGAAGGGTTCATCGACGACCTTCTGCTCGTATTCCGCAATTTCAGCACGACTGAGGAACGTGAATACTTTGAGCCGTTCCACAACGTCGGCATCAGCTGTATTGAGCCAGAATTGATAAAAAGTGTACGGCGAACACATCTCGGGGTTTAACCAGATTGCGTTCCCTTCGGATTTGCCGAACTTCGTCCCATCAGCATTCGTAATCAGCGGGGTGCCGATTGCGTGTACGTGTTCGCCCTCGACCTTACGCACAAGTTCAGTACCCGAAGTGAGGTTGCCCCATTGGTCTGAACCACCTGTTTGTAAGGTGACGTTGTGGCGACGGTACAGCTCCATAAAGTCCATGCCCTGCAACACCTGGTAGGAAAACTCGGTATAGGAGATGCCCTCATCAGAGTCCAGCCGCGAGGCCACAATTTCTTTACGAACCATAGTGCCCACCCGGAAGTGCTTACCAATGTCACGGAGGAAATCCAGAGCCGACAACCCACCGGTCCAGTCCAGGTTATTCACCATCGTGGCTCCATTGTCACCATCAAAGGATAGGTAATGCTCAATTTGCGACCGGAGTGAATCGACCCAACCTTCAACCGTGTCACGAGTATTGAGGCTACGTTCACTTGTTTGACGCGGATCGCCAATCAGTCCGGTTGCGCCGCCAACCAATGCTACGGGGTGATGACCGGCTAGTTGCAGGCGACGCAGGACCAAAAGCTGTACGAGATGACCAAGGTGCAAGGATGCAGCCGTTGGATCGAAACCGCAATAGTAGTTTATTGGGTCCCCCGATAGGGCTTCTTCAAGTTTGGCTTCATCAGTCGAGACCTGAATGAGGCCACGCCACTGCATTTCCTGCCAAATGTTCTCGAAAGAAGGATCATTTGTTTGTCGACTCAAAAACTCTTCATTATTCATGCTGATCAAACTACCAGTTCCTGTTATCGTTCGATAAAAATTTCGGCTTATATGTCGTTCAGGCCTGCGGGCAAGTCTTCATCGCTAGCCGTCGTGATCATGGTGAGACTCTGGGTGGCTCGTGTCATAGCCACATAAAGATCCCCAACGGATCCGTTAGCCGCAGCAACCACATTTTGTGGTTCGGAGATAATCACCGCGTCATACTCCAGACCCTTTGCCTGTTGCGGAGTTACCAACGCTATATCTCGTTGACGACGCCGTCCGACCCCAGTCCAGACTCTTTTCGGATAGGCGCTTTCGAGTTGCTGATACGCATCGACATACTGTTCCGCGGTCACGATAACGCCGATGAGCCCTCCGGGTTGCCGCTCCAACTGTAATTGCACGGCTTGCAGAAGTATCTCATGATGATCTTCGTCAGTCGCTCGAATGAGTTCAGGATCGTAGTCACCTTGTCGCAACGCGGTAGGAGTCGTAACCGGTCGACCTGCCTGTGTCGCTACACGGGTAGCGACGTCGGTAATTCGTTCTGGGGTTCTGTAGTTCACCGTCAGTTCTGAAAGTCTCCAGTTCTGTCCGGCGAATGGCTGTAGCACTGACGCCCAGTCTGTACTGGCGTCAGCCCAGGATGCCTGGGCAAGGTCGCCGACAATGGTGAAGGAGCGCAACGGCGACCGACGAAAGAGCATCCGCCACTGCATGTAGGTTAGTTCCTGAGCTTCATCGACAATGACATGCCCATACGTCCAGGTGCGATCGGCTTTTGCACGGTCCGCAACCGAAGCCCACGTAGTCTCAGGTTCTTGAGCAGCCGCAAGCATCTCCGCCGTCACGACACCATCGACGCCAATATCCTCCAGTGCATAGTACATATTGTCCAGTGCCGCTTCAGCGGTATCGACATTGCGCTGGCTCAATGATTGTTCCGCCTCGGTAGTGTCCCCCACGAGCTCCCCCACGAGTTCCGCAGTCTCATCAACCAACGGAATATCAGCCTCGGTGAATGGCGTACCGGGTTGTCTGAGCAGCGTTAGTATTTCCGTCGTAGTCAACATTGGCGCCGCATCGACCAGGTACTTCGGCTGGGACAACAGTTCGCTGACTACCCCGGTGGGTGTCAATGGTTTCCAACACATGTTCAGTAGGCGCCGTACATCGCGAGACTGCCGGATTTCTTGACGAAGATATGACCGGTCAGCTTTATTCACGAGGCCGTCTTCACGTTTTGGGCTTACAATATCGCGCAACTGGTCATATAACGTCCGCACCATGTGATCAACAAAGACTTCACGAGCTTGGTTATGTGGCCGTTCAGATGTCCGAGCATGCCCGATTGCCCGGCGAATTTGTATCGGGCGCACGCGTAGGTCAACGCCGTCGACGTGGACCCATGTGGTTTCCGGAATGGAACGTTGGCGGAGACTTACGGCATTAGCCAGGACCTCGGTCATCAGGGAGCGTCCCTTGATTTCAGCCGCGCTCCGGTCAAGCTCTGGTGCAGCTTCAATACCGGGATATAGATTGCCTACCGAGCTCATGACCACCCCGGTCTCCCCTAGCGACGGAAGGACTTGGTCGATGTAGTTCATGAACGCTTCAGATGGGCCGACGAGGAGGACTCCGTTTTTCGCGAGCCGTTCACGGTGTGTATACAGCAGGTAGGCGGCTCGATGGAGGGCAACTGCGGTTTTACCAGTACCCGGCCCGCCCTGCACGACAAGCACCCCGCGCATTTCGTCACGGATGATTTCGTCTTGTTCTCGTTGAATAGTGGCGACGATGTCACCCATCAGACCGGTTCGGGGGGCACTCACCGCGGACAGAAGCGTCTGAGATGCTTCGCTGGCATCGCCGGTATTGAGTACGTCATCTTCGAACGACTCGACGTCGCGTCCGGTCATCATGATGTGACGACGCCGCGCTACACCCTGCGACTTGGCAGCCGTGGCTTGATAAAACGGTGCTGCTTCAGGAGCACGCCAGTCAACTAGAAGGCGTGCACGCTCATCATCGGACAGGCCAATTCGACCAATATGACGGCGGACGTCGTCTTCTGTATCAAGGCGACCGAACACTAACCGGTCGTCTACAGCGTTGAGCTGGTTGATGCGGTCTTGGTAGAGACTGGCAAACGAATCTCGCTCGGACTGGTTCTGAAATGATCCTTGCAGCCCCTGAGCTTGGATTCGTTTCAGTTGTTCCTGTTTTTCATCACGCAGTCCATCTAAACGCTCATAGAGTTTGGCTACATATCCGCGCTCTGTTGCCAATTCTTGTTCATACCACGAAGTGGTATCGGTTGACCCTTGTTGGTCAGTCACCAAGGCTCCTTTACTGCTAGCACCGCAGCGCTAGCACTTAGCTAACTTCGACCACTAAGTCTAATGGTCGTTTAGCGTAGGCCGGTAGGATTTGTGGCGGCAAACTCACGAATTTCAGCCAACTGCCGCTTAAATTCTGCCAACTGCTGCTCTACTGCCTCCGGTCCGGTGCCGCCCTGAGATGATCGCGAATTGAGCGACCCCTCGGTGGTAAGCACTGAACGCACTGCTGGAGTGAGGTGTTTCGATATACCGGCGTATTCCTCGTCGGTAAGATCCCAAAGTTCTACACCACGGGATTCGGCTACCTGAACCGCTTCGCCAGCTAGCTCGTGTGCGACGCGGAACGGAACTCCTTGACGCACCAACCATTCTGCAATGTCCGTAGCCAGTGCGAAGCCCTCAGGCGCGAGCTCAGCCATACGTTCGGTATTAAATTTCAGGGTGGAAATTTGACCTGCAAAAGCTGGCAATAACAATTCGAGTGTGTCAGCAGCGTCGAAGACCGGTTCCTTGTCCTCTTGCAGATCACGGTTATATGCCAGCGGAAGCGCCTTGAGGGTGGTCATGAGGCCGGTAAAATCACCGATGAGTCGACCTGATTTGCCACGTGCCAATTCAGCAACGTCTGGGTTCTTCTTCTGGGGCATAATTGACGATCCCGTTGAGTAGGCATCGTGCAGGGTCACGAAGTTGACCTCTTTTGTTGCCCAAAAGATAATCTCTTCTGAGATGCGCGATAGGTTGACGCCAATCATCGAGGCAATCCAAGCAAATTCCGCAAAGACATCACGTGAGGCAGTACCGTCAATCGAATTCCACACGGCATAATCGAAGCCAAGATCATGCGCAACCGGCACCGGATCGAGCCCGAGTGACGATCCCGCAAGCGCACCAGAACCGTAAGGGCTCACTGCGGCTCGGCGGTCCCAGTCGACAAAACGCTGCAGGTCGCGGAGAAAAGCCCAACCGTGGGCCAATAAGTGGTGGGATAGCAATACTGGTTGTGCGTGCTGCAAGTGTGTGCGTCCAGGCATCGGTGCGAAAGGATGTGCCTCAGCTTGTGCAATAAGCGCGTCGACGACTTCAACGAGTAATTCTGCAACGTTTCTTGCGTGATCACGCAAGAACATCCGACCCATTGTGGCGATCTGGTCGTTACGTGAACGCCCGGCACGGAGTTTGCCGCCCAGACTCTCTCCTGCACGTTCTAATAGTCCACGTTCTAGTGATCCGTGGACATCCTCGTCTGATTCTGCCGCGACATATGTTCCGTCGAGCACATCACGTTCGAGTTGATCTAGAGCGCTGATCATATCGGTGAGCTCAGCTTCGGTAAGCAAACCTGAGCGGTTTAAGACACGAGCGTGGGCACGAGAACCCGCAATATCGTAGCGAGCTAGCCTCCAGTCGAAATCCGTAGATTTGCTCAGTGCCGCTAGGGAGTCAGCAGGGCCGTCTGAGAATCTGCCGCCCCAAAGTGACCCCTCGTTCGTGCCATGCGATTGACTGTCAGCCATGTATTGCAACCTCTTCTTCTACGGTAAGTCCTAGCTTCAAAACTATCAAAAATCCATCAACCAAATGACCTCCGACCACCAAGAGCACGAAATAGAGCTTTGAGGCTTCTTGCGATAGCAAATAGAAGGCTCAAGTAGACGACTCGACCGATTGCGAAATCCACAGAGCCGGATCATGTAGCCACAGTTTTCAGCCGCAGGGTCCAAGTTGCAGCCTTGAGCCCATGTGGCTGCTAGAAATTGTCTAAACTACCTATATGACTGATAAAGAACCAGAACTCTCAGACGAACAGATTGAATTTCTCAATTCGTTGTTTGATTTCGCCCGCGAAGGTAAAACACAAGCCCTGTCGTCTGCTATCGATCAAGGTATACCGGTGAATCTCACGAATCACAACGGCGACACCTTTTTGATTTTGGCGGCATACCGTGAACAAGCTGCAGTGGTTGACACACTCATAGAGCGTCAGGCCGATGTCAACGCATTGAACAGTCGTGGACAGTCAGCGTTGACGAGTTCGATCTTCATGCAAAATGAGGAGATATCGACAGCCCTGCTCAACGCAGGTGCTGATCCTGATCACGGTCCGCAGTCAGCTCGCGCAACAATTACAGCGATGGGATTGGAAAACATGGGCGAATTCCTAGCAGCCTATGAGAACCATCCCGCAACGGACCCATTTGAAGAACATAAATAATGTAACTGTGCAATGTATAACGTCCCCGCACCGCATTTCACATCACATCTGAGGAGCTCTTTTGAATAGAACGATGACACGACCAACCCGATGGCTTTCGCTAACAGGACTCGGAGTCGTCTCCGCCTGGACGCTTACCGCTTGCGGTGGCGGCGCCCCAGAACTCACCGAAATTTCTGATTCCGCTCAACAATCCATGGAAGAAGCAGAATCGCTCACCTACACGCTCTCAGATCCCGATGGGGTCCATGAGGATGACCTGAATTCAATGGAATTCTCCGGGCAGACCGCTCAGGCGAACTTCGCCATCAACGCCAACACGGCGGATCTCGACATGGAAATTTTGGTCGTAGATGAAGAATCTACGTTTATCCGAATGACGTTCAATGATGAAGATATGCAGGCAATGTTTAATGCCGAAGGTATCGAAGAAGGTCAGTGGATTCAGACTCCGGAGTCTGAAGTAGCTGATATTGAACAGTTTACCGACGAATTCGAAGGACTGTCAGACAGGACCTTTGCTTTAACCGAGGGGCTGACCGAAGAAGACCTGGAAGCAGTAGAAGTCGAAGAAACTGAACTGGATGATCAAGCGGTCTATAAATATACCGTCCCTGCCACGGGCGAGACGGAAACCGAACTCTATCCAGGCGCCGACACTGTCGCTTTTTATTTCTCACAAGATTCATCTGAACTAGTGCAAGTGGAAGCCAGTTCCGGCGAAAACACAGCCACCCATACCTATGGTGACTACGATGCTGTGGAACCAGTAGAAGCCCCACCTGAGGATGAGATTGCCGATCTCGACTGGGAGTTCTAGGCCTAGACGTGGTTTTGGACGTACGAACAGCACAAAGCGCTCGAACAATAGTATTTGTCCGAGCGCTTTGTCGCATCTGTCTTACGAACGTGGTTCCTGCTCCGCATAGCTAATGAACTCCGACGCAACTCCCGGGCCTCCGTCTGCAAGACGGGTCACCACCATTATGGAGTCGTCACCTGCGATACTGCCCAAAACGCTCGGCAATCTTGCGTGGTCGATTGCCGACGCCAAAAACTGTGCTGCTCCCGGAGGTGTCCGGAGCACTGCAATATTCGCGGAGCCTTCGGCTGATAACAACAAGTCTCTACACAGGGATGAAAGCCGAGCTTCTGTAGCTTCGGAAGTCTGTAAGACCACACCAGCTACCCCATCTATACCTTCCGGTGGCACATGGTAGACGGTCTGCCCCGTATCGGTGCGTATTCTGGTAGCACCGATATCAACTAAGTCGCGTGACAGTGTGCCCTGCGTGACCGAAACGCCCCGCCGTTGGAGCGCATCTGCTAATTCAGCTTGAGAACGGATGTGTTCGACACTGAGCACCGTCCGGATTTCATGTTGTCGAGCGGCCTTGGTCATCGGAGTGATCATGATTACTGCACTTGAGCTCGGGAGGCTACTGCATGCGGTAGAACCAGATCTTTTGGAATTTCCGCCAACCCGGACGCGTACAGCAACCATGCGATGAGAGCTTTCTGCGCGTGGAGCCGGTTTTCTGCTTCGTCAAAGACTCTCGATTGTGGCCCGTCAATAACTTCAGCTGAGACTTCGTATTCGCGGTAGGCGGGCAAGCAGTGCAAAAATATGGCATCATTGGCAGCTTTAGCCATGGCAGCGCTGTCCACTGAGTACGCTTCAAACAGCTTCAACCGTTGTTCAGTTTGGTCTTCTTGACCCATAGAGATCCACGTGTCAGTAACGACGACATCAGCAGCCTCCAGAGCTTTGTCCGCATCCGTAGTCACCGTAATGGAGCCTCCGGTTTCTTGGGCACGCGCTTTGGCTGCTGCCACGATAGCCTCGTCCGGCAAGTAGCCTTCGGGCCCGGCGATCCGTACATGCATGCCGGCGGTCGCACCGCCGAGAAGATAGGAATTCGCCATATTGTTAGCGGCGTCACCGAGATAGGTCATCACGAGTCCCTGGGTTGTTCCACGGTGTTCTCGTACGGTCTGCAGATCGGCCAATACCTGGCACGGATGGTAATCATCTGTCAGCGCGTTAACTACGGGAATGGATGAGTTCGCGGCCAGTTCTTCGATCCCGGACTGGGCATAGGTCCGCCAAATGACGACGGAAACCATGCGTTCAAAAACTTTGGCCGAATCATAGATGGATTCTTTATGCCCGAGTTGAGATTCACCGGGGTTGATAATCAGTGGACTACCACCAAGCTCTGTGAGTCCAGCAGCAAAAGAAATTCGTGTACGGGTCGAGGTCTTGTCAAACATGACGATCCCGGTTTGTGGTCCGGCCAGTGGTTTGAATTGATACCGCTGTGCCTTCATCATCTCAGCGAGATCGAGTACTTCGGCCTGCTCGGCGGGAGTCAGGTCGGTATCAACCAGAAAATGGCGTGGTGTCGTTGGCATGGGGCCGCTCCTTGTATTCTGGTCCACTAATTCGCTTCAGCTACAGTTTCAGCAAGAATATCTGGCAAATCTGACAGTAGCGGTTCAACCTGTTCCTGGGTGATGATCAGCGGTGGGGCCAGCCGAAGAGTTGATTCCCCGGTGGCGTTAATGATGTAGCCATACTCGAGTGCTTTAGCCACGACTTTTGGTGCGAGTCCGCCTTCCGGAAGTTTCTGACCTTGGGCTAGCAGCGTTTCCGTATCAAGTTCGATGCCCTGCCACAAGCCATAAGCTCGAACAGCTTTGACGCCTGGTAGTACCCTGAGCTGTTGGGCAAGATAACTTCCAACTTCACGTACATTATCCAAGATGCGTTCAGATTCTATGGTGTCTAGCACTGCCAGAGCAGTGGCGGTTGCCAGTGGGTTGCCACCAAAGGTTGTACCGTGCTGGCCAGCTGTAAAGAGGTCTGAAACGTCACGGCCGAACGTAACCATGGCGCCAATCGGCATGCCACCGCCCAAGCCTTTGGCCAATGTCATAGCGTCCGGAACAACAGGTTCTTCCGTTCCTGTCAGTTCGGCGTTCTGGAACCCGAACCACGTACCGGTGCGTCCGATACCAGATTGAATTTCGTCAAAAATTAGCAGTGCACCGTGGTCATCACACGCCTGACGCACCTGAGCAAGATATCCCGCAGGGAAATTACGAACGCCAGCTTCACCCTGTACCGGTTCGATCACCACAGCCGCCACGGTGTCATCGAGCTCGGCTTGCAGTGCAGCAAAGTCTCCGGCCGGCACAAATGTCACCCCGCCCGGCAAAGGTGCAAATGGTTCACGGTACTGAGGTTTCCAGGTCAACGCCAAAGCACCCATGGTGCGGCCGTGAAACGCGTTTTCTAAGGCGATGATCTTACCTCGTGTACCACCGGTTGAATGCCCGTAACGCCGAGCTAATTTGAAAGCCGCCTCATTAGCTTCGGTACCGGAATTAGCAAAGAAGCACGCACCCTCATCGGCGCCGGCGAGTGCGGTAAGCCGTTCAGCCAGTGCTACCTGCGGCAATGAGGTGAACAGGTTAGAGATATGCCCCAGGGTTTGCGCCTGTTCAGTCAGGGCCTCCACAAGCGCAGGATGGGCGTGGCCCAATGCGTTTACGGCGATACCTGCTAAGAAGTCCGTATACTGCTTGCCGTCAGCGTCCCAAACATAAACACCGTCGCCTTTAACGAGGGCACGGGCAGGGGTACCGAACATGTTGGTCATGGTCCGTAGATAACGGTCCAATAAGTTCTGTGACAAGTGGGCTCCTATGGTGTGACTTGGGTACCGACACCGGCGGTCGTAAAGATTTCTAACAGCATGGAATGTGGCTGACGTCCGTCGACTATGTGGGCCTGGGGCACACCGGCTTCCACGGCTGACAGGCATGCCCGCATCTTAGGGATCATCCCTGATTCAAGGTCACCAAGCATGCCGCGAAGTTCGTCAGCGCTGATCGATGTGATCAGTGATGCTGGGTCCGGCCACTCTCCATAGAGTCCTTCGACGTCGGTCAGCACCACGAGTTTTGCCGCCCCAAGCGCTCCGGCGAGTTCTGCCGCAGCGGTGTCGGCGTTGACGTTGAGGACCTGCCCCGTTGGTTGCCCGGTGTCGGCGTCGAATTCAGGCGCTACGGAGGAGACCACCGGGATGCGTCCGTTGTCGATCAAATCGGTGATCGCTCCGGCATTGACTTTGACGACGTCACCAACCAGTCCAAGATCTATGGCTTCACCGTTGACCACGTGTTCAGTGCGGTGTGCAACGAACAGATCGGCGTCTTCACCCGACATTCCGACAGCGTAGGTGCCATGGGAGTTGATCAGTCCAACGAGCTGGCGACCAACCTGGCCGGTCAATACCATGCGAACGACTTCCATGGTTTCTTCAGTGGTAACCCGAAGACCTCCGCGAAATTCGGATTGAATCTCGAGTTTGTCTAACATGGCGTTAATTTGGGGGCCGCCCCCGTGGACAACCACCGGATGGATACCGCAGTGGTGTAAGAACACCATATCTTCCACAAACGCTGCGCGAAGCTCATCCGATACCATAGCGTTGCCACCGTATTTGATCACCATGGTGGTTCCGGAAAATTTTTGAATCCAGGGCAGGGCTTCGATGAGGACGGCGGCCTTGTCGGCAGCCCTGGACATATCACGTGGTGTAGTAGTCATGTGGCTCTTCTACGAGGAGTATTCGGCGTTTTCGCGGATGTAGTCATAGGACAGATCATTGGTCCAAACTGTCACGTCGTGCTCGCCGGCTTTTAGATAGATGTCGACGGTGACTTCGCGATTATCAAAGTTCACCAGATTACGATCTTCACCGATACCAGCGTTACGGCACACCATGACATCGTTGACCGCCACATCAATGGTGGTGGGATCAAATGCCGCGTCAGTCGTGCCGACGGCTGAGATAATGCGGCCCCAGTTGGGGTCTTTGCCGAACATCGCGGTTTTGAACAGGTTTGAACGTGTCACGGTCCGAGCAACATCTTCGCCCTCTTGCTCGGTTGCGGCACCGTGGACGGTCACGGCAATATCTCGAGTCGACCCCTCGGCATCCCCAATAATTTGACGAGCCAACGACGCACAGACTTCGCGAATACGTTCTTGGAGCTCAGCCGTATCGGGGGACGTGCCGGAAGCGCCCGATGCCAGAAGAATGACGGTGTCATTGGTCGACATGCAGCCGTCTGAATCGGCACGGTTGAATGTGGTGCGCACCGCTTCACTCAGCAGCTGTTGAGCAATCGTGGCATCGACAACGGCATCGGTCGTGACTACCGCGAGCATAGTGGCCATGCCCGGTGCGATCATCCCTGCGCCCTTGGTCATGCCACCCACTGAATAGCCGCTACCTTTGGCCAAGGCGACTTTATGCACGGTGTCGGTGGTCATGATCGCTTTGGCAGCATTTTCGGAGCCATCGATGCTCAGCGCCTCGGCAGCCAGCTGGATGCCCGATGCCATGCTATCCATGGGCAGACGCTCACCAATCAACCCGGTGGAGCAGATCAGAACGTCGTCTGCAGACAGTTCTAAGGCTGCAGCAGTCTGTGCTGCCATAGCAGCAGCATCTTCATCCCCCGGTGTACCTGTACAGGCATTAGCGCCACCAGAATTCAGTACGACCGCACGAGCCTGTCCGTTTTCAATTGCTGCTTGAGACCAACGGACTGGTGCTGCAGAAATCCGGTTGGTGGTAAACACACCTGCGGCGTCAAACCGCGGCCCGTTATTGACGACCAGTGCTACATCAAGTCCACCGGAATCTTTGATCCCGGCTGCGACTCCGGAGGCTGAAAAACCTGCTGGTTGGGTAATACTCACGGGGCTACTCCTTGTGCTGTGAGTCCAGTTTCTTCTGGGAAGCCAAGGGCGATGTTCATGGACTGAATCGCGCCTCCGGCGGTGCCTTTGGTCAAGTTATCGACGGCGACGACCACGACCACACGGCCGGACGATTCGTCGACGGCCAGCTGCATGACCACGTGGTTCGACCCCAAAACAGATTTGGTGGATGGCCACTGGCCTTCCGGGAGCAGGTGCACGAACTGCTCATCCTGGTAGGCATTTTCCCAGGCAGCGCGGATTTCTGGAACGGACACACCTGGTTTGAATTTTGCGGTGGCCGTAGTCAAAATACCGCGTGGCATTGGTGCCAGGGTTGGCGTGAAGGACAAGCTGATCTCTTCACCAGCTGCCCAAGACAAGCCCTGGATGATTTCCGGAGTGTGGCGGTGCATGCCGCCAACGCCGTAGGGACTCATACTGCCCATGGCTTCGGAACCAAGCAGGTGTGGTTTCAGAGATTTTCCGGCGCCGGAAGTACCTGATGCGGCCACAATTACGACATCGTCCGCTTCCAAGACACCGGCGTCAAAACCAGGCGCAAGACCAAGCAGCGACCCGGTTGGATAGCAGCCGGGAACAGCGATGCGTTGAGCGCCTACCAATTTTTCGCGGCGTCCCGGCAGTTCTGGAAGCCCATAGGGCCAGGTGCCAGCGTGTGGTGAGCCGTAAAACTTTTCCCACATTGGCGTTGATTCCAAGCGGTGATCTGCGCCGGCGTCGATCACGAGGGTGTCGTCGGAAAGCTCCGCGGCAATGTCTGCCGATGCACCGTGTGGCAACGCCAGGAACACAACGTCATGACCTCGCAGCACTTCGACTTCGGTGGGTTCGAGAACACGGTCAGCCAGTGCATGCAAATGGGGTTGGAGTCCGCCGAGTTTTTGGCCGGCGTTGGAATGGGCGGTAATCGAGCCAATCTCTACTTCCGGGTGCGAGGCCAATAGGCGAAGAACCTCGCCACCGGCATAGCCACTGGCTCCTGAAACAGCTACACGAAGAGTCATGAAACCACCCTAACACTATCTTATGCAGTATCTCTAATAATTATGCAGGAGTGCAGCTCTGGCGATGCACCCTCGTGGAATGTAGCGTAGCAATATGACGCAAAATCCTGTTGAACTTCCTGAAACTATGCACGCTGCCGTCGTGACTGATGCCGGCGGACCCGAGAATTTCGAGTGGCGTGAGACCTCGGTGCCAACACCGCGGTCAGGCCAAGTATTGATTGAGACCGCTGCCACCGGTTTGAACTTCATTGAAACGTATCAACGTTCCGGTCTCTACGACGTCGAGTATCCGTTCATTCCCGGCAGCGAAGCCTCGGGAACCGTCGTGGCATTGGGTGATGGCGTGGAAAACATTGCGGTCGGCGACCGCGTAGCGACCGCCTCTGCCACCGCAACGTATGCTGAATTCTTTGTGGCACCAGCGAATAAGCTGTTATCGGTCCCCACTTCTATCGACCTGGTCGATGCCGCGGCCATCCCTCTGCAGGGCATGACCGCTCACTACCTCTGTCGTTCCACGTTTGAAGTGTCGGAAGGGCACAACGTTTTTCTGACCGCTGGTGCCGGTGGAGTCGGTCAACTGCTGACCCAGATGTGCAAACATTTGGGCGCCAACGTCTACACCGTGGTGTCGACTGACGCGAAGCGCAAGATCGCCTTAGAAGCAGGCGCAGATGATGTCTTTGACTATGATTCCTTTGGCGACAAGTTACAAGAAGTCACCGAAGGGGTGGGCGTAGATGTCGCCTTTGACGCCGTGGGGGCTGACACATTTGATACGTCATTGTCTTCGGTACGAGTCCGCGGTATGGCTATCCTGTTTGGTGCAGCTTCTGGCCCGGTTCCGCCCTTGGATCTACAACGCCTTAACGCGGAGGGCGCACTATTTACAACTCGCCCGAGTCTCGCGCACTACACGAGGACCGCTGACGAAATCTCCTGGCGAGCAGGAGAAATCTTCGGTTGGCTGGCGGAAGGTGCCCTGAAGCTTAGTGTGGACCAGCGCTTTGATCTTTCTAATGCCGCTGAGGCCCACCGTGCTTTGGAGTCTCGCGCGACCACTGGCAAGACCGTCCTCATTCCATAACGTCCCAAAATAAGGCGCTTAACGCATTGCACCCGTTGGATTTCATTCCAACGGGTGCAATTATTTCACAACGTGCTCCTAGAACATCGCCAGCACGGTGGTACCGACCAATCCGACGACCACTAGGAGCGCGACCAGTGTGGTGGCAAACTGCTTGCGGCGTCTTCGTGACCGGTCATAGTGGTTTTCCGGGACCGGGTTGTTGAGTTCCCAAGGTTGTGTCACCGTAATACTGCTCCGTGTTCTGCTTCTGCTGCGTCGATGGCAGCCAGGCGTGCTTCAGAGGCTTCATCTGCCGTCAAAGTACGATCGGCCGCGCGGAAGCGCAGATTGAATGCCAAGGATTTCTTATGGTCTGCAATGCCTGTTCCGGTATAGACGTCAAAGAGGCTGATGTCCTCCAACAGCTCCCCTGCTGCTGTACGCAGAGTATCTTGCACATCTGCGGCAACAACAGCTGCGTCTACCACCAGCGCGACATCCTGGTACGTGGCAGGATAACCGATGACCGGCGTGGCTTCAACGACGTCGGGCCCTGCGGCGATGAGCGCGTCCAGGTCAAGTTCCAATGCTGCGGTCCGTACCGGCAGGTCCCAAGCATCGATGAGCTTGGGTAGCAATTCACCCGCATGACCGATTACGTGTCCGGCAACGACGAACTCGGCATTGCGACCCGGATGGAAAGCCTGGTGCCTACCCTGGCGTACGGTCAGTTCGGCGCCGACGACATCAGCGATGTCTAACGCGGCAGCAATCGGGTCTTGCCAGTCATACATCCGTGGCGTGTGATCGGGCCCTGGATGAGAGTCATGGCCGGCGAAGACCGCTGCGATCCGGTGTGGTTGCTCTGGTATCCCGGCCTCGATATCGGCCAGAACATCATCGGTTGGTCGAGCCCCCAACGGTGGGATCTGGGATGAGCCAATCCGCTCACCCGGAAGAAATACCAGACCGGATTCGTAAAGGGCCACATCACGGAACCCTCGCGAGACGTTGCGGCGCAAAGTCTCTAACAGTCCCGGCAGGATAGTGGTGCGCAACCAGCCGAATTCGGATGACATTGGATTGGCCAGCTTGACCATACGTTGCGCTTGTCCTGCAGCCTCGTCAGCGGTGCCAAACGTCTTATTTTGTTCGGCCGTAACAAACGGATACGACAGGGTCTCGACAAGCCCAGCAGCGGCCAAAGCGTTGGACACTTGACGGCGTGTCCGTTGGCGTTTGGTCAAACCGCGGCCTGGAGGTGGCACCGGCAAAGTGGCTGGAATATGCGAATACCCCACCAAGCGAGCAACTTCCTCCACCAAATCTTCAGCAATCTCTAAATCGATCCGCCAGGATGGCGGGGTGACGTCGAAAATAGTGGTCCCGTCACTATCATCCCGTTGCTGGGTCACGTAGGCGCCCAGCTGCAGCAGCACCTGATTGATCTGCTCTTCGGTGTAGTTGTAGCCCACCACTTTGGACGGATAGTCAGCACGGAGACGAACCGGTTTGACTTCGGGAGCCTCACCGACGTCGGTCACGCCCGCATCAATGGTGCCCCCGGCCAGTTCCACCAGAAGTTCGGCTGCGCGCTGTGCTGCCTTATCGGCGACGTGCCAGTCCACACCTCGGGTGTTGCGCTTTGAGGCTTCGGACGGCAACCTGTGACGACGTTGGGTTCGTGAAATTGAAATCGGGTCAAAGTTTGCCGATTCAATCAGAATCGATGTGGTTGTGCCTCCAACTTCGGTGGCAAGCCCACCCATCACGCCGGCCATACCGATCGCTCCGGAGTCATCGGTGATGAGTAAATCTTCGGTGTGCAGTTTTCGCGTCTTGCCGTCGAGCGTCTCGATGGTTTCGTCTGCGGTTGCACGGCGCACCACGATAGGCCCGGTGAGTTCTTCTGCATCGTAAAAGTGCAGTGGTTGGCCCAGCTCCAGCATGACGTAGTTCGAGATGTCTACCGGTAAGCTCAATGGGCGGATGCCGGCCAAGCGTAGGCGCGAGACCATCCATCGCGGCGTCGGAGCTGTTGGATCTAGATTATCTACCTTGCGTGCCACAAACCGAGAAGCGCCAGGAGCCCCATGAATAGGTGCCTGGTCCTCGATTCGGACCGGCCACCCGTTTTCGTTTGGCTTGGCTATCTCGATAGCTTCGGCTGGATCTGTGAACTCTGTGCCGGTAGCCAGCCCGTATTCGCGGGCTACTCCGCGCATGGAAAGCACATAACCGCGGTCCGGAGTAACGTTGATCTCTGCTGCTTCATCATCGAGGTGCAACAGCTCCCGAACGTCAGTTCCTAACTCCGGATCGAGCCCCCAATCGGAGAGCACTACGATACCGTCGTGGCCCTCACCCAGGCCGAGTTCGGCTTCCGAAGCGATCATCCCGGCAGAGGTATGACCGTAGGTCTTTCGAACCGAAATCGAAAAGTTTCCAGGTAGGACTGCACCGGGCAGCGCAACAATGACTTTATCGCCGACTTCGAAGTTATGTGCCCCGCACACCACTCCTTGCACACCTGATGGTTCAATACCTTTGCCCTCAAGTTGCTGCGAGGCACCATCAGGAACAACTTGGACCTGTGTCCAGTTGATGGTCTTACCGTTGGAGTGTTCCTCGGGGGTTTTTTCTAACACTTTCCCCACCACGATGGGGCCGGTCAGGTCAAACCCGTGGACATCTTCTTCTTCTAGACCAACTGTGACCAGATCCGCCATCAGATCTTCGGCGGTGGCATCGGCTGGCAGTTGCGTGTACTCGCGCAACCAAGATAACGGGATACGCATGCTGGGACTATATCTCCATTCCAAATTGCGACGAGAAACGTACGTCGCCTTCTATCATGTCGTGCATATCGGTCACACCGTTGCGGAACATCAGCGTTCGTTCTACACCCATGCCAAACGCAAAACCAGAATATATATTCGGGTCAATGCCTGCAGCGCGCAATACTTGCGGGTGTACCATACCGCAGCCACCCCATTCGACCCATTGTGGGCCGCCTTTGGCATTCGGGTACCAGACGTCAAGTTCAGCCGAAGGTTCCGTGAACGGGAAGAAGTTGGGACGCAACCGAATGGCTGCGTCGGAACCAAACATGGAGGTCGCGAAGTATTCCAACGTGCCTCGTAGGTCGGCCATGGTCAGGCCTTTGTCAACGGCCAGACCTTCGAACTGATGGAATACCGGCGTGTGGGTGGCATCGAGTTCGTCGGTACGAAAGGTTTTACCCGGGACCAAAATATAGGTTGGCGCACCGCGCTCCAACATCGCACGGATTTGCACCGGCGAGGTGTGGGTCCGCAATAACAGATGAGAATCAGCCGGTTCTACAAAGAAGGTGTCCTGCATTTCTCTTGCTGGATGGTCGGGTTCAAAATTCAACGCGTCGAAGTTATACCATTCAGATTCCAGTTCTGGGCCTTCGGCGATTTCCCAGCCCATGCCGACAAAAATATCGGAGGCACGCTCTTGCAAGAGCTCCAGCGGATGGCGAGCGCCATGACGACGACGGCGCACAGCGGTGGTCACATCGACGGTTTCTTCCACGAGCATGCGAGCTTCGTATTCCGCTTGCAATTGCTCTTCTCGTGCGGTGAGCGCTTTATTGATCTTGCCGCGGGCTTGGCCCATCCGTTTGCCGGCACCGGCTTTTTCTGTCTTATCAAGTTTGCCGATCAACCGGTTCGCAAGTGTCAGTGGTGCATTATCACCGGTGTGGGCAATTCGTGCTGCTTTGAGCTCGTCCAGATCATTGGCTTGCTCAAACGCCTCGACGGCCGCTTCTACAGCCTCGTTAACAGCCGCATCATCGGCCGGTGAAACCTCCGGTAGGAAGTTTGAAGTATCGGTCATATGGGTACACGCCTTTAGTTCTTAAACCAAGTATTCACTCGTGGGGCCAAAGCAATGAGGTTTCGGCCCCATTTAGTCTAAGACGTGTAGTCAACAAGTCAGAAGTATTGCCGGTGTTCGTCACGCAAACCCATCCGCAAGCTGACTGCTGAAGGGTCATCTTGAAGTCGGTTGCGTCATCGGAGCACGATAATCATCGATGACCCCGCCCTGTTCTAGTAAGGACAGTGATGTTTCACGCATTTCTACTTTCCGCACTTTGCCAGTGACTGTTGTCGGAAAATCATCGACGACATGTACGTACCGAGGGATCTTATATTTTGCTAGCGACCCCTCGGAGAACTCCCTCAGTCCTTCGGCGGTCAGCTGTGGGGCGCCCTTGCGCAACTGCACCCATGCCATCAGTTCTTCACCGTAGCGTTCATCAGGAACCCCGATGACCTGGGCATCCAAAATGTCCGGGTGGGTGTAGAGGAACTCTTCGATCTCACGCGGGTAAATATTCTCACCACCGCGGATGACCATGTCCTTCATGCGTCCTGTCACCTGCACGTAGCCATTTTCATCCATCTCAGCGACGTCGCCGGTGCGCATCCAGCCATCCTCGCCAAGCGCTTCATCGGTTTTATCTTGCTGGTTCCAGTAGCCCTGCATCACAAGGTAGCCGCGGGTACACAACTCCCCGGGGGTATTGATCGGCTGGGTCTCACCGGTAGCCGGATCAACGATTTTAATTTCCGCGTGCGGGCTGGGCCGGCCAACGGTTGAGACACGAAGCTTAAGGTCGTCGTCGGGACGGGTTTGCATGGACACAGGTGATGTTTCTGTCATGCCGTAACAAATGGTGACTTCGTCCATGTTCATGGTGTCGATCACTTTTCGCATGACCTCGTCGGGACACGGCGAACCAGCCATAATCCCGGTTCGCAGGCTGGATAAGTCAAAATCCGCCAAGTTATCTAGCGCCAGTTCTGCGATAAACATTGTTGGCACCCCATAAAGCGAGGTGCACTGGTATTCTTCAACCGCAGCCAACGTCTGTTGGGCGTTAAAGCTTTGCGCCGGAAGCACCATCGCAGCACCGTGGGTGGTCGCCGCTAGGTTCCCCATGACCATACCGAAGCAGTGGTAGTACGGTACTGGAATACAAATACGGTCCTGGTCGGTATACCGGTTGATCTCACCAACAAAGAAACCATTATTGAGAATGTTGCGGTGTGACAGTGTCGCACCCTTCGGGAAACCTGTGGTGCCCGACGTGTATTGAATATTGATGGGATCAGTGTTGCTCAACGTAGCTTGGATCGCGTCCAGCGCCGCATCATCAGGTTCAACGTCAAAGACTTCGTCCCACGAGGCATCATTCATAATGATTACTCGATCTAGGGCGCCCAGCTCATCCTCGGCACGCTGGATCAATTGTGGATAATTAGAGGTCGGCACTGCCTCGGACGAAATAAGCGTGGTAATACCGGCTTGTTGCAATACGTAATTCAGCTCATGCTGGCGGTAGGCCGGATTGATGTTCACCATGATGGCGCCTATTTCCGCGGTTGCGTATTGGACCATGGTCCACTCCCAGCGGTTCAACGCCCAAATGCCAACGCGCTCTCCGGTGACGACACCAGCTCGGTGCAGGCCCGTTGCAAGACCGCGCACATCGCGATAAAACTGCTCATAACTCCATTGCCGGTCCGCGGCTGCATCGATAAGAGCGATGTTGTGTGGATATTTAGCCGCGGTTTTCGCGAGATTGATCGAAATCGTCTCCTCGATCAAGGCGACATCGGTTGGTCCTACAGCATAGGAATACGTCAGTTGTTCTGTCATAACCATTTTTTCCTCGGTGACTGATTGTTTCGATCATCAATCTAACAAACCGTGATGCGCGTCACCAGCTCGACTGGCCGGCATACTATTTTGGGGCAGCATAGATGGATTCCATGGCCATCTGCGGCAACATTCTTTTGAGATATGCCAGAAAGTTACCGGTCTGTTGACGCTTTGCCAACCCCCTGAAGGAGTGGCCCGTCGAGTTGATCAAACCAAACAACGCGTGCGCTCGAACGAGACGCTGCTCCGCGGTCTCCTCCGGATGAACATCCCCCATCGCACGAACCCATATGTCAATGTATTCACGCTGAGTGCGTCGAATTTCGCGCTGCTGCCGTTCCTCCACCACAGCCAGGTCACGATCTTGAACCCGAATAATATCGGGGGAGGTCAACGCAAAATCAGTCTGCAACTCAACCAACTGTTGCAATCGCTCGTAGGTGTCGGGATTGTACGTTTCAATTGCCCGACCCGATAGCAGCAAGTTATATCCGGCCTGCCCGATGAGCGCACCGAGCATATCCTGCTTGGATTCAAAGTGCCGGTAGATAGCCTGGCCAGTCACACCAACCTCGGCCCCGATCTCGTCAAGTGAGACAGAAGCGAATCCTCGATCAGAAAAGAGCCGCCCTGCTGATGCAAGAAGCTGCTCTCGGCGCTTTTCCTTCTCAAGTTGGCGCTGTGTTTTGGCTCCGCCACGGTCTGTGTTTATCTCAGTACTAGACAAATGCAATCTCCATCACTATTCTGAATTTCAGTTAGTCACCATAAACTGAAATATACACTGCATCCACTCTGTCAGGAGAATAATGCAACAGCTGATAACACAAGTTGATGCCAACTCCGAGCAATATCAAACAAACCTTACCCATCACAGCCAACTGCGCCAACAACTGCGCGATCGAATGGCTGAGGTTGCTAAAGGTGGCTCGGAACGTGCTCGTCAACGCCATATCGATCGGGGCCGGCTTCTCCCCCGCGAGCGCGTGCGCCGATTACTTGACCCAGGTTCGCCGTTCTTAGAGATTGGGTCGTTAGCAGCCTTTGGCATGTACGACGACGATGCACCGGGTGCTGGACTCATCGCAGGGATCGGTTTGGTCCAGGGCCGCTATGTCATGATCGTGTGCAACGATTCAACGGTCAAGGGCGGCACCTACTACCCGATGACGGTGAAGAAACACCTCCGCGCTCAAGAGGTCGCAATGGATAACCGTCTGCCGTGCTTATACCTGGTAGATTCTGGTGGCGCTTTCTTACCACGCCAGGATGAAGTCTTTCCTGATAGAGATCATTTCGGACGCATCTTTTACAACCAGTCACAAATGTCGTCACGTGGTATCCCACAAATCGCGGCGGTTCTAGGCTCCTCCACTGCTGGCGGTGCCTATGTTCCCGCGATGAGCGACGAATCAGTTATTGTCAGGAACCAAGGGACAATCTTCCTCGGCGGCCCCCCGCTCGTGAAAGCCGCTACCGGGGAGGTTGTTACCTCTGAAGAGCTCGGCGGCGCTGAAGTACACACTGGTACCTCCGGTGTGGCCGACCACATTGCAGAAAACGACGACCATGCTCTGCAGATCGTTCGCAACATCGTGGCCACCCTGCCAGAAACTCCTGAACGTATCTGGAACAAGTTCGAAGCGTTGGAACCCGCTCATGATCCGTCCGAGATCTGTGGAGTTGTTCCGACCGATCAACACACATCGTTTGACGTGCGCGAAATCATCTCACGCGTCATCGATGCAGACACGTTCCATGAGTTCAAAGAGAACTACGGCACAACACTGGTGACCGGTTTTGCTCGCATCGATGGACACCCAGTCGGTATCATCGCCAATAACGGCATCCTCTTCTCGGAGTCCTCGCTCAAAGGTGCACACTTTATCGAACTCGCCGATCAGCGGGGCATCCCGCTGTTGTTCTTGCAGAACATTTCCGGGTTTATGGTCGGTAAAGACTATGAGGCCGGTGGCATTGCAAAAAACGGCGCCAAGATGGTGACTGCTGTCTCCACCACTAGGGTTCCAAAAATCACGGTTGTCATTGGTGGTTCCTTCGGTGCCGGCAACTATTCCATGTGCGGGCGTGCCTACTCACCACGGTTCCTCTTTATGTGGCCGAATGCGCGGATCTCGGTGATGGGACCGGAACAGGCCGCTGGCGTTTTGGCCACTGTCAAACGCGATCAATATGATGCAGCCGGTGAAGACTGGTCGGTTGATGACGAAGCCGCGTTCAAGCAGCCAATTCTGGATCGATACAACGCTCAGGGCGACGCCTATTACTCGACCGCAAGACTTTGGGATGATGGCATCATCGATCCAGAAGACACTCGTCGTGTTGTGGCCATGGCTCTCGATGTTTGTGCCCGTGCCCCTATGGCTGACCCCCAATTTGGTCTATTCCGGATGTGATGAATTTGCAGCTATTTTCTAAAGTACTGATTGCGAACCGCGGCGAAATTGCCATTCGCATTGCGAAGACGCTCCATAACCTAGGTATCAGATCGGTAGCGGTCTATTCCAAGGCCGATCAGGATGCAGCACACGTGCGGTTTGCCCAACAGGCTGTGCTACTCGGTGAGACCTCAGCCGATTCGTATCTCAACCCCCAAGCCGTGGTGCAAGCCGCGGTGGACACCGGCGCCGAAGCGATTCACCCTGGCTACGGCTTCATATCCGAAAACGTGGAGTTAGCACGTGCCTGCAAACGAGCCGGCATCACATTTATCGGGCCCAATGAACATGCGCTTGAAGTTATGGGCGACAAGATTCGATCCAAAAATCACGTGGCCAAGGCCGGTGTGCCGATGGTAGACGGTGTCTCCGAGCCCGATCTTGGTGATACACAACTGATCGAAGCCACCAAAAATATGACGTTCCCGATGCTCATCAAGCCCTCAGCCGGTGGCGGCGGTAAGGGTATGCACGTGGTGGAATCGCACGGAGAGCTTGCTGGCCAGTTGGAGACCGCCCGCCGTGTTGCAAAAGCAGCCTTCGGCGACGATACCCTTCTGATTGAACAGCTCGTCCGAGCCCCGAGGCATATCGAAGTCCAGGTCTTGGCAGATACCCACGGCAATGTGATTCATCTAGGTGAACGAGAGTGCTCTTTGCAGCGTCGTCATCAAAAGATTATTGAAGAAGCACCCTCGGTACTCCTGACTGAAGAAACGCGAGCCCGCATGGGAGAAGCTGCCGTGGAAACGGCAAAATCTGTGAACTATGTTGGCGCCGGGACCGTAGAGTTTTTAGTGTCCGATACAGAACCAGACAAATTCTATTTCATGGAAATGAACACCCGGTTGCAGGTGGAACACCCCGTCACCGAGGAAACCACCGGTGTCGATCTCGTGGAAGAACAGATTCGTATTGCCGCTGGGGAGACGCTGTCGTTACATCAGGATGCGGTCGTATCGCAGGGCCACTCTATCGAAGCCCGCGTCTACGCGGAAACGCCGGCAGCGGGATTCATGCCATCCACTGGAACGGTGCTGCATCTTACCGAACCTACGGGTGATGGCGTCCGCGTCGACTCTGGGTTGCGAACCGGTTCCGAAATTGGTACCGAGTTTGACCCGATGGTGGCCAAGGTGATTGCGACCGGGAGCAATCGAGCACAGGCGCTGGCGCGATTAGATCAGGCGCTAGATGAGATGACCATTCTTGGGGTCAACACCAACCTCGAATACCTCCAGCACCTCATTCGGGATCCAGATGTCGCAACAGGCGATATGGATACAACACTGGTAGAACAGCGGCTCCCCGGAATGGTATTTGATTCTCCCACACCCCAACATGCCCAGATGGCAGCTCGCCTGGTGCATCACGGCACCAAGAGCCCCTCGCTGGCGTGGAACGACGACGGATTCAGACTAACCGGTGTTGTCGCCCCGACCTATACGGTCCATACTGTCGAGGAAGAACCCGAAGCATTCGAAGTGGCACTGTGTACAGAAGCCCAACTTCTACCCACCGATGTAGACCATGAGTTTGTGTATCACGACGAGTCTGGGACACAAACGGTAACGCTCATTTCAGAAGCTCCGAAGCCCGAAGGCACCCGCATTTGGGTGGCCTCCAACAACTTCACCGGTGTGATGAGCGTACTGGACCACAGAGCCCAAGTACTTCATAACCTGGCCAGCCTGGAAGCTGAAGAACGTGGCGTGGATCCCCAGGTCCGTGCACCGCTTCCCGGCACGGTGACCGCGGTCCATGTTCCTGACGGGAGTCACGTCACCGCCGGCCAAACGGTCGTAACTATTGAAGCGATGAAAATGGAACACCCGCTCAAGGCCCCGCTGGATGGCACCGTGACAATTCACGTCGCCGATGCCCAGCAAGTCAGATTAGATCAGAACATTTTAACTGTCACCGCAGACGATACCGAAGATGGCGAGTAGAGCCGGTTCGGCGAAAGAAGGTTTATCTATGTCAATCGATCACCTCCTGAATGAAGAGCAACTCGCCCTGGTTGAAGGGGTGCGCGAATTCACCCAAGACGTGGTGGCTCCAGTTTCTGCCAAACACGACCAAGAAAAGTCATTCCCCTACGATGTCATCTCCCAGATGGGCGAAATGGGACTGTTCGGGCTGCCTATTCCCGAAGAGTACGGAGGCCAAGGGGGCGACTACTTCACCCTGTGTCTAGCACTCGAAGAGTTGGCGAAAGTCGACCAATCGGTTGCAATCACCCTGGAAGCGGGCGTATCGCTGGGCATGATGCCCATCCTGAAGTTCGGCACGGAGGAACAGAAACAACAATGGCTGCCGGCGCTCGCCGAAGCAAAACAGCTCGCCGGATTCGGGCTAACCGAACCCGCAGCAGGTTCCGACGCCGGTGGCACACAAACCAAGGCCACACTCGAAAATGGGATCTGGACGATTAACGGCAACAAAGAGTTCATCACGAACTCGGGCACCGATATCACCTCGATGGTGACCGTCACCGCCGTGACCGGTCAGGATGAAATCTCAACGATTATAGTGCCAACAGACACACCCGGCTTTACCGCGGAACCTGCCTATGACAAGGTCGGTTGGAATGCATCGGATACACATCCACTGACCCTTCAGGATGTCCAGGTTCCGGAGGAAAACCTACTGGGCGAACGCGGGCGCGGCTTCGCAAACTTTATGGGCATTCTAGATGAAGGACGCGTAGCGATTGCTGCTCTTGCCACCGGTGCGGCTCAAGGTTGTGTTGACGAGTCCGTACAGTACGCCAAGACTCGAACCACCTTTGGGCGACCCATCGGAGAAAACCAGGGCGTCTCGTTCAAAATCGCACGGATGCAAGCTCGGGCATATGCTGCACGTTCGGCATATTATGCAGCAGCTATGAAGATAATTGCCGGCCAACCGTTCAAAACCGAGGCTTCGATTGCCAAGATGGTAGCTTCCGAAGCTGCCATGGATAATGCGCGTGACGCAACTCAGATTTTCGGCGGTTATGGATTCATGAATGAAACCCTCGTGGCCCGCCACTACCGGGATTCCAAGATCCTGGAAATCGGCGAAGGAACCACCGAAGTACAACTTATGCTCATCGCACGCTCATTGGGACTCTAGGAGCGTTATGACTGATTACCCAAAAATCATTCAGCAACGTGGCCTCTATTACGATGAAATTGAAATCGGGGCCACCTATCGGCACGCACCTGGGCGTACGGTGACCGAATCCGACAACGTCAGCTTTACAACTCTTACGATGAATACGCAGTCGTTGCATCTAGATGCACACTGGTCATCTCAACAGGAATTCGGCCAGCCGCTGGTTAATTCGATGTTCACGTTATCGACGATCGTTGGAGCATCTGTCGCCCAGCTCACCCAGGGCACCATCGTGGCGAACCTGGGATTTGAGAAGGTCAACTTTCCCAAACCGCTTTATCACGGTGACACGCTATATACCGAAACAGAAATTGTAGATAAACGCTTGTCGTCGTCCCGCCCAGGTCAAGGCATCATCACGTTCCGGCATATCGGTCGCAATCAGCACGGCGACATCGTGGCCGAGTGCATCCGCTCGACACTGTTGTGGGAGTCGCAGGCCAAGCATCGCGAGGCCACCGTATGAGTTCATTTAATATAGGCCCGGCGATACTCTTTGTCCCAGCGGACCGCCCCGAGCGCTATTCAAAGGCATATGAGCGTTCCGATGCCGTTATTATCGATCTCGAAGATGCTGTTGCTCCGAATGACCGGTCCAGTGCTCGAACCGCCCTGGCTGAACATTTAGCCCGCATGGACAAACCGACCACGGAAAGAACTATCGTCCGGGTCAATCCCGTGGCAGACCCAGATTTCTCCGAGGACGCGGGCCTCTTAACCAACACAGCTCTACGCTTTGTGATGGTCCCAAAAGTCGAAAGCATCGGCGATATCTCACAAGCTGCTTCGGCCCTGCCTGGCGTGAAGTTGATTGCGCTGTGCGAATCAGCGTCGGGAGTTATCGAGGCTCCGCAGATTGCCAAGCATCCATCGGTTGCTGCACTGATGTGGGGAGCCGAGGACCTCATGGTATCCACCGGCGGATCAGCTTCGCGCTTTGCAGACGGTACGTATCGTGATGTGCCACGTTTTGCCCGAGCACAGGTGCTATTAGCTGCTGCTGCAGCGGGTAAGGCCAGCATCGATACAATTCATACGGACCTCTCCCCCACGGATCAGTTCATCGCAGAGGCGGAGGACGCCGTGGCGACCGGTTGGACAGCAAAGGCTTGTATTCATCCGGCACAGGTCCAAGTAATTCGTGACGCCTATACGCCCACCGAGGCGGAAAGCGAATATGCCCACGCACTGCTAGCGGAAGTTAAACGGCAACGAGGAGTGTTCCAATTCCGCGGAACAATGGTTGACGGCCCTCTCATCGCGCACGCTCAGAACGTGGTGAACCGCGCGGAGAAGCTTAAAGCTCAGTTACCTGGAGAGTAACAACCCACTTCGGTGGTTGGCCGCTCATTTTGTGAGCCAGCCACCATTGTGGTGGCATCCTAAACTGTGGTCGTGTGACCAGCTACTTTGGCTAGGATGGCATCAACAATCGGACGATCGGCCGGAATCCAGTCCAGCGCATGCATGTCGTCAGCATTCAGAGCTGTCCATTCCAGCTTATCGTGCTCAACCAGCGGCAACGGTTCACCCGAAGTCACAACAGCTGTAAAAACATGTAGGCGCATGCCATTGTCCAGGGGCCACCCAGTTTCATCTGGAGCTTGGATCAATTCCAGGATCTCTACATCGACACCGAGTTCCTCTTGGATCTCACGGAGGAGTCCACCCGTATGAGATTCACCCGCTTCAACCTTGCCACCCGGAAACTCCCAGTATCCGGCCAAGGATTTGGGCGCTTTTCGTCGAGCCGCCAGCATTTTGGTCGGCTGAGAAGCGTGGTCAAAAATAGCGGCACCCACGACCACGGAGTTGGACAAGGTATTATTCATGGCTTCTAGCTTATCGCGAAGCTCGAGATCCCCAGCAGAAGTTGATCCCGGTTCACGAAGAGCATGTCGCTCGGCGGCACAAACACCGGACCGCAGATGTATTTCAGATTTGAAATACTTTTCATTGAGGGTTACACTTTAGGTAGTTCAGAATTGAAATACTTTATAAGGGGAAATCTTATGCAGTTTGGTATTTTCACCATCGGTGATGTCACACCTGATCCACACACTGGAAAAGCTCCATCTGAGAACCAGCGTATAAAGGATACGGTCAAGATTGCAAAGCATGCTGAACAAGCAGGCTTCGAGGTCTTTGCAACCGGCCAGCACCACAACCCGCCATTTGTTGCACCTGGCAACCCGCCGGTCCTGCTGTCATACCTTGCGGCACAGACCGAGAATCTTATCCTATCCACATCAACCACGTTGATCACCACCATGGATCCTGTTCGTCTGGCAGAAGACTATGCCTATCTGCAGCACTTATCCGATGGTCGCATGGATCTGGCCATGGGTCGCGGCAATACCGGGCCGGTCTATCCATGGTTTGGCAAAGACATTCGCCAGGGCATTCCGCTGGCCGTCGAAAACTACAATCTCTTGTACCGTCTATGGCGTGAAGCCGAGGTCGATTGGGAAGGGCGCTTCCGCACGCCCCTGCAGCAGTTCACCTCTACTCCGCGCCCACTTGATGATGTGCCACCATTCGTTTGGCACGGCTCTATTCGCTCGCCAGAAATTGCAGAACAGGCAGCTTACTACGGTGACGGTTTCTTCCATAACAATATTTTCTGGAACAAGGAACACGTTGTCCAGATGGTCCAGCTGTACCGTCAACGCTACGAGTACTACGGTCATGGCAAAGCCCACCAGGCATACGTGGCCCTAGGCGGTCAGACCTTCATGCGCGAGAAGTCCCAGGATGCCTGGAACGAATTCCGCCCATACTTCGACAACGCCCCGGTCTACGGTCACGGCCCGTCAATGGAAGATTTCACAAAGATGACTCCTCTGACAGTCGGTTCGCCGGAGCAGGTCATTGAACGTACCTTGGAATTCCGTCAGTGGGTAGGAGATTACCAACGTCAGATGTTCCTTATCGACCACGCTGGTCTTCCGACCAAAGACGTCTTAGAACAGATCGACTTGTTCGGGGAGAAAGTTCTGCCGGCTTTGCGCAAAGAATTTGCAAAGGGTCGTCCAGACGACGTGCCGTCAGCTCCAACCCACGAGTTCCTCAAGGAACGCCAGGCGGCCGGTAATGCTCCAGTCGCAGGTGGTGGCGTAGGGTCTAAAGCTTACGAAGAGCGTCAAAAAGCTCAAGAGGATAAAGCTGAATAAGGCCTTGTCGCAGCCGAGTATGGTAGCTTATCGGGAAATACACAAGGATTGATATGGAAGCATCATTTGAATCAACAGATCCGTTTACCCCGGACACCCTACACATAGCCGTCGTCGCGGCCGGTCTCAGCGACCCGAGTTCGACTTCCCTGCTAGGCAAACAGCTGGCCGACGCCACCGCTGATGCACTGTCACAACGCGGGTACCGACCGGAGATGCACCAATTTGAACTTCGCGAAGTCGCAACAGACATCGCTGATTCTCTGGTGACATCAAGCCGCTCTGAGCGGTTGGACGAAATCATCAAAGAGGTCGAACAAGCCGATGGTATTATTGCCGTCTCCCCGGTCTTCAAAGCCTCTTATTCAGGTCTCTTCAAATCGTTCTGGGATCTGGTGGACAATGACGCACTCACGGGCGTCCCAATCCAATTGGGGGCAACCGGCGGCAGCCCCCGTCATTCATTAGTGATCGATACTGCGATGCGCCCGCTATTTTCGTATCTACGAATGCGTGTTATGCCCACCGGCGTGTACGCTGCCACTGAAGACTGGGGTACGGCCAAAACTGACTCGAATTCCAATGAGGCATATTTGAGTCGTCGAATAGTCCGCGCCGGAGATGATCTTACCGATGTCGTCACTCGTTTAGATCCGCGCCCACGCCGTGCACCATCACAGCCTAAAGAACTGGAAGTGATTCCCTTTGAACAACTCCTCAACGGACCTGACAAGTGATCAGCTGCGACAGCCCCTTGGCCCAGCATTTCGTGTCTATTTTGAGACCACTGCACGTCTTCTCGACAATTTAGAGAAACGACTGAAACAGCAAATGGGCCTTACCTTGAGTGAATACAACATGCTGTTGCTACTCTCAGAGGCTCCTGAAGGTCGTATGCGCATGGGGCAACTTGCCGATGCAATCGTTTTTTCCCCATCGCGTTTGACCTACCAAGTAAAAGTGCTGTCTGAGCGTGGCCTCGTTAAACGGGTGAAGTGCCCCGAGGACGGTCGTGCATGGGAAGCAGAGCTCACGACCGAAGGCAGAACTATGTTTCGGCGCGCCTCAGTTATTCATGCAAAAGGAGTCAAAAACCTTTTCACCAACGCGGTGACCGACGAACAGCTAACAATGATTCACCGGATCTTTGCTCAGGTCGCGCAAAATCTCGATCAGGTACACGATGACTAATTAGCCAGTGGAGCCGAGCATGATTTCTACTGTATCGGCCCGCTGCGCTAGCAGCTCCTGATCTGCAATAAGCGTTTGCAGTGTCGACAGCATCAACTTATTGCCGATGGTGTCCGATGGATCATTCGGCGTGGCGACCAGCGCAAGCTCTGGTCCCGCTCCCCCACCAGCAACTACAGTGCCGTCAGTAGTCTGCGTTGCGACTCCTCGGCCTGGTGCCATGGCAAGCTGGGCTAGGCCCGGTATGAGGTCGGTCAATTCGGAAAGTTCTTGTGCAATTTGGACATCCTCATATGCGGGTGTCCATTGTTGTTGTTGGGCCAGGGCATATACAGCGGGACGGCGAACCACGTAGGTCAGCGTAGCGTCGGGGTCCACGACAACTAGTTCGTTTCCTTCGTCCACGGCGCTCAAGCAGGCTCGAGGCATCCACACAGCGACGGGCCTGGCTTCCTTATACCAAGCCGTCAGTTTCGGGATCGAGGTAAAGACCGGTAATGCACCGCGACCATCAGCTGATGTCAGCGACACCAATGCCACATCCGACTCTTTGTCTGACTCCACTGTGTGTTCGTGCCCGTTGTGGTTTACGTGGGTGTGGTGGCTGGTTTCAGCGACGGTTGGGACAACAGCAGCAAAGACCCGAATCTTCTCCAAGACTTTGAACACGTCTTTTTCATCCGCGTTTCCGTCGATCAGATCTTGGCTGACTTTGGTCCAGGCGTCATCCGCTAGGCCATCATCGGTGTCGAATGCATGGAGTGGATTGGTTGATCCGTCTATGCCCGGACCAGAGAGGTCTCGTCCCTCCCACGTTGCACCTGCTGAATCAGCGGGGCGGCCAAAGGCATCTCGATTTTGGCGCGCCAAATTTCGATCTATGGCTGCTTGAATATGGCCTGGCAGTTGAGGTTTATCACGCATTGTCGGTTAGACGTCTTTCACTGCGCTACCGTTTGCGACCTGTAGGGCCTGGTGCAGCGTGAATTGGCCAGCATATAGTGCTTTGCCGATAATGGCGCCTTCGATGCCGCGATCAACCATGCCGGTAAGTTTGGCAATATCGTCCAGAGTCGAGATCCCGCCAGAGGCAATCACAGGTTTTCCCGTTTTTTCGGCGATCTCGACAAGCAGGTCAGTATTTGGGCCGGTCAGGGTACCGTCTTTTGTGATGTCCGTGACGACATAACGTGCACAGCCAGCTTCTTCGAGCTGTTCGAGCACGTCCCAGATGTTGCCACCTTCTTCGACCCAACCGCGGGTCGCAAGCTTCTCGCCACGCACGTCGAGGCCTACAGCAATCTTGTCACCATATTTTTCGATCACTTGCGCGGTCCATGCCGGGTTTTCCAGGGCAGCAGTGCCAAGGTTGACGCGTGTGGCACCCATTTCGAGTGCTTCATCTAAGGAAGCGTCATCGCGCAAACCGCCTGATAATTCAATTTTGATGCCGAGTTCACTCGTGATGCGACGGATGATTTCTCGATTATGACCGTGCCCGAACGCAGCGTCCAGGTCAACCAGGTGGAGCCATTCGGCACCCGCCTGTTGCCAACCAATTGCCGCTTCAAATGGGTCCCCGTAGTTAGTTGCGGTACCGTAAGCACCCTGAACGAGACGCACGGCTTGGCCGTCCTGAACATCGACGGCGGGTAAAAGTTCTAGTGGTGTGGACATTTTTCTCCGTTGTTAGTCAGCCCATGGGATGGTAAAGAATGCCGCAATAATTGCAAGGGCGGCGAGGATGATAGCGGCAATGCGGACCCAAATCGGCGCTTTTTGTCTGTGCAGTGACCAGGCGCCACCCATCAAGATTCCGCCTAGTGCCAGTAGCAGTGTCGACCACCAAGGCATTTATAGTGTTCCTAACCAATTTTTTAACAGTTGTATACCGGCGTGGCCGGAAAGTTCTGGATGAAATTGCACACCAGTCAACGGTCCGTTTTCTACAGCAGCAATAAATTCTCCGCCGTGGTTAGACCACGAAACTTGTGGTGGCTCCATGACTTCCATACCTTGGTCAAAGTTCCATTCCAGCACCGCATACGAATGGGCGAAGTAGAAGCGTTCGTCATGCAGACCTGCGAATAGGGTGCTGTTTTCGGCAGGTCGTATGGTGCGCCACCCCAGGTGTGGAACGGTTTCCGCTCTGAGTTTTTCAACGGTACCTGGCCATTCGCCCAGGCCTTCATGGTTTCCAAATTCGGTCGAATCGTCAAAGAGGACTTGGTGCCCCACACATATCCCAAGCACTGGACGGCCGCCCGATACGCGCTGCCCGACCCAGCGTGAAATGCTAAGTTTGTCCATGGCTTGTTTGCATGCAGAAAACGCTCCGTTACCCGGTAACACCATTCCGTCAGCTGCTACGAGGTCAGCGCCACGAGATGTGATCACTACGTTGGCACCGATATAGGTGAAGGCATTAGCCAGTGATCCCAGGTTGCCTATGCCGTAGTCGGCAATTGCAATAGTTAATTCCTTGCTGGACACTAGAGCGCACCCTTAGTGGAAGGAATCCCATCAACTCTTGGGTCCTGCTCAATGGCTTGACGGAGCGCACGCGCGAATGCTTTGAACTGCACTTCAACAATGTGGTGGGGATCCCTGCCGCGCAGCAAATCGATGTGCACGTTGATGGCAGCGTGATGGCTGAAGGATTCGAAAACGTGACGAGTCATGGCACCGGTGAAGTGCCCCCCGATCAGGTGGTAGACCTGAGCCTCCGATTCTCCCTCATGCAGGAAATATGGTCGGCCGGAGAGGTCGACTACTGCGCGTGCTAGAGCTTCGTCCATTGGTATAGTGGCTTCCCCATAGCGACGAATGCCACGCTTATCGCCCAGGGCAACTTTGAATACCTCGCCCAATGTGATCGCGGTGTCTTCGACCGTATGGTGTACATCAATATGAGTATCACCTGTTGCTTGAACGGTGAGGTCCATGAGCGAGTGACGGCTCAGAGCATCCAGCATGTGGTCAAAAAACGGTACGCCGGTCGAAATATCGGAGATACCGGTACCATCAAGGTCAAGTTCAACGTAGACGTCCGACTCGGAAGTCGTACGTCTCATCGACGCTTTTCGGCCCGAGATCAATTCAGCTGCCATAGAGGTCAGGAAACTCCTTATTAGGCGGATTTGGGTGCGACAATTCATTGTAATCGCCGCCGTATATTTTCAGGCCATTCTAGGCGCTGATTACCTCGCGAAGCGCAACAAGGAACGCGGTGGTTTCTTCAGCGGTCCCTGCTGTTACACGCAGATGGTGTGGTATACCCACATCCCTGATCAAAACACCTCGGTCTAGCAGTCCTTGCCATACCGCGTGCGCGTCTTCGAACCAGCCAAAGAATACGAAGTTCGAATCGGAAACGGCGGGTTTCAGACCCATCTCTTGTAGTTCACTCACGATCCGATCGCGCTGAGCTTTGATTTCGTCAACCGTTGCCAATAACACATCCACGTGCTCAAGGGCTGCGTTCGCTGCAGCCTGAGTGATCGACGACAGGTGGTATGGCAGACGCACCAGACGCAATGCGTCGGTGACTTGTGAGGATGTTGCTAAATATCCGAGACGGGCCCCTGCTAGAGCAAATGCTTTTGACATGGTGCGTGAAACAATCAGACGCTCACGACTGTCAAGCAACGTTAAAGCTGATTCTGTACCCGAAAGTGAGAATTCCTCGTAGGCCTCGTCTACAACGACGATGGCGTTGAACTGCTCGCCTGCTTGATAGACCGCTTCAACGACATCGAGTCCCAGTGCCGTCCCAGTGGGATTGTTGGGTGAGCATAAAAATACGATGTCTGGCGCAGTGTCTCGCACCTGGCGTGCGGCTTCTTCTGGTGTCAGTGTAAAATCATCAGCTCGCACACCGCTGATGTATTCGGTGTTTGTTCCGGAGGCAAGCAATGGATACATGGAGTAGGTCGGCGGAAAACTGAGCACTGTCCGGCCCGGGCCGCCGAACGCCTGCAGGACCTGCTGTAGCACTTCGTTGGAGCCATTGGCCGCCCAAACGTTATTTTCGGTGAGGCCGTGTCCCAAATAGGCCGCCAAACGCTGCCGAAGTTCAGTAAATTCTCGATCGGGGTAGCGATTCAGCGAAGATGCTGCGGAATGCACCGCCTTGCCAATTGCGTCGACAACGCGTTGAGGCACCGGATGCGTATTCTCATTCGTGTTCAAAAGGTGCGTTACTTCAAGCTGTGGGGCACCATAGGGAGATTGCCCACGCAAGTTGTCACGAAGTGGCAGCGCTTCTAGGGCAGCTGTTTTGGCTTGTTCTTGCTGATTAGTCACGGCAACAGCTTAGCTGGGACTTCACGGATGCAGTGCTGAGTGACGCCCAAAACGTATACCGTCTACTCCGATACGGGGATGAATAAAACCTGGCCAACTTCCAACTCGGATGTTTCAAGATGGTTATACGTCAGAATCTTGTTGAGAACAGCTGATTGATCGTCATTGTCTGACAGACGCGTGGAAATACCCCACAGGGTGTCACCTGGCTGGACCACGATCTGTTCGTAATTTGCTGTCCCCTCGTGATCAGCAGCGACAGCGGAGGACATCGGTTGTTGAGGCGCAAAAGCTGCTATCGACACGGCTGTCAACACAACAACTACTAGGCCAACGGTCAGCTGAAGTACACAACGACCTCTCGAGGTCAATTTGGGAATCGGTGTTGCACTGCGGATATTCGTCGTCGTAGCCATCGCAAGTTCCTTCCGTTGTTCTTTTCGAATGTTCGATACATTCATTGAACCAACGGGGTGGGACATGATAAGCCAGGGAAGATGACGGTCAGCATGACCGAGAATTTCCTTACACAACATAACGCCGATGGCATCGTAGGCAGGACCCTAGATTTCGGCGGATAACCGTTTTAGGCTCGAGAGCGCTTGCTCAGTAGACCGAGTCGCCCAAAATTCGGGCATAGAAGCTTTCAAGAATCCGCCGTATCCGGCGGTCGCTAGTCTCGAATCCAATATGGCAACAACTCCGCGATCCGAGGTTGACCGAATAAGTCGTCCGGCACCCTGCGCCAGACGTACCGCAGCGTGGTTTGCTGACACAGCCATGAAACCGTTACCGCCTCGCTGGCTGATATATCGAGACCTAGCGGAGGCCAGAGGATCATCCGGGCGTGGGAACGGAATTCGGTCTATGGTGACCAACCGCAGAGCATCACCGGGCACGTCAACTCCCTGCCAAAGTGTGAGAGTCCCGAAGAGACACGTGCGCGCGTCTTCTGTGAACTCATCGATAAGTCCGGATAGCGTTGATTCACCTTGCAAAAGGATGTTCAGTTTATCGCCAAAACGGCGTCGCATTTCTTCAGCTGCAGATTTAGCTGCGCTGCGTGATGAAAAGAGGCAGAGCGCACCTCCCTTGGATGCCTCAAGAAGTTGTTCGAGACGTTCATGGGTTAGAGCCGAGGGCTGTGGGCCCGGCTTGGGCAGATCTTGAGCCACGTAGAGGATGCCCTGTTTTGGGTAATCAAAGGGGCTACCAACATCCAAAGTTTTGTACTTCGCTCCACCGTTGAGTGTGAAGCCCAAATCGCCAACAATTGCATCAAATTTTCCACCAACGGCTAATGTCGCTGACGTCAGGATGGTGGTGGATACGTTGAGCAGTTTGTCTCGAAATTTCCCGGCGATTGAAAGGGGCGCAGCATACAGTAGCGGCGCGCTGTACGGGTCGGCTTCAACCCACCCTTGGCCTGGTTCGAAATGGGATGGCCTGGTCGCCCAGACGACGGTATCCCCTTTGGGCTGCGAACCGGCTGAAATAAGTAACTCCGAAGTTTCGAGAATTTCGCTCAACCGATTTTTCACCAGCTGCCGGTCAGAATCTTCGGCTTCTTTAGCACCTGGTTCTTTCAGATCGCTCATCATCTGTCGTGTCTCATCCCGCACTGATTCGAGCGCAGTGAGCTGATGCTCATTAAGTCCCTGGGCAAACCAGCCGGTTGGTGCCGGAGTAAACGCAGCTTCCAGCCCCGCTGCAGCATCCGTGAGATCAGAGGCCACGACCGAAGCCTCTTGACGCGCTTGCTTGGCGACATTACGAATCATCGGACCTGACAAATGCGAGGTAACTGCCGAGGTCACCCGATCAGTGAGCTCGTGTGCTTCGTCAATAACGATTGCATCCGTTTCGGGCATAAGGTTTAAATCTTCGAAAGCAGCAATCGCCAACATGGCATGATTCGTAACGACAATGTCTGCTTTTCCTGCAGCCTCACGGGCAAGTTCAGAAAAACATTCTTCTGCGAAGGGGCATTTGGATGCACCGATACATTCACGCGCTGTCACCGAAATTTGACGCCACGCTTCATCGGTCACACCAGGTTTTAGATCATCCCGGTCCCCCGAGTCGGTGTCTTCGGCCCAGTTACGCAAGCGAACAACCTCTTCACCTAACTGAGATAAGGGTTGACCGGTTACATCCGTCGACCCAAGCAGGCTCTCGTCATCGGCCTCGGTCGCAGCACCGTGTAATTTATGTTTGCACACATAATTTGCCCGACCTTTTAGTAATGCCACATCAACGGTTCTTGGCAATGATGGGCCAAGCGTGTCTAACAGGCGCGGCAAATCGCGGTTGATAATCTGGGTTTGAAGCGCCAACGTCGCCGTTGCAATCACGACTGGTGAGTCGTTACCCAGCGCATAGTCGACGGCAGGTACTAAATACGCTAAAGACTTTCCGGTGCCGGTGCCTGCCTGCACCAGTAAATGGGTGCCTGTTTCAAACGCATTGGTGACCTCTTGGGCCATTTGCTGTTGCCCCGGACGCGTTTGCCCACCAAGTGCGTCGACGGCGTCAGCCAGCCACGTTCCAACTTGGGTTTGCGCTTGGCTAGATTGCTTGGTGTCTACCGGTTGATTACCGGACATAGCTTAGGTACTGGTCCTTATCTTCAGGGTAGACGACGACCGTCATCGCCGTACCTTCTGCCTCATATGTTTCAGCCAGAATTTCAGTGTCATCCGAGTGTAGCCGGTGTACAACGTCGCCCTCGGTATATGGCACCAAGAGATCCATGTGCACAGAAGGTCGTGGTAATGCTGCTGCGATAGTTGATTCAAGTTCAGCAAAACCCTCGCCGGAGGCAGCAGATACTATGACAGCGTTGGGGTAACGACGTCGTAACCGCACCAACACGAGAGGATCTGCCGCATCGGCTTTATTGAAAATAATGACTTCAGTCATGTCGTTGATCTGTGTATCCGCAAATACCTTATGTACCGCTTCAATCTGCGCCTCGGGCTCCGGGTGGGAGGCGTCAACAACGTGCAAAATGAGATCTGCTTCTTCGACTTCTTCCAAGGTTGATCGAAACGCTTCAACCAACTGAGTTGGTAATTGCCGAACGAAGCCAACAGTATCGGTCAGTGTGTAGGCAACACCATCTTCAGTTTGCGTACCACGGACCGTGGGATCCAACGTGGCAAACAGCGCGTTTTCGACAAGAACGCCTGCCTTGGTCAACCGATTGAGAATTGAAGACTTGCCAGCGTTGGTGTATCCGGCAATAGCAACGGAAGGCACCTGGTTACGACGGCGTCGAGCACGTTTTGTAACACGCGCATTCTTCATGTGTTTGATGTCGCGCCGCAGTTTCGCCATTCGGTCACGAATACGACGG
This sequence comes from Yaniella sp., assembly GCF_030453185.1. Lineage (GTDB taxonomy): Bacteria > Actinomycetota > Actinomycetes > Actinomycetales > Micrococcaceae > Yaniella. The sequence continues at coordinate 37,273 of NZ_JAKDKW010000002.1, forward strand.
CGGTCAAGTTCAATCTTCGTTTCACCTGGCCCACGTGAGCCAATACCGGCACCGCCGGCGGCCTGACCACCAGCCTGGCGTGACATCGATTCACCCCAACCACGCAGACGCGGCAGCAAGTATTCAAGCTGGGCCAGCTCGACTTGAGCTTTCCCCTCTTTTGATTGCGCATGCTGAGCGAAGATATCCAAAATCAAGGCTGTGCGGTCAATAACTTTGACCCCAACAACGTCCTCGAGGCCCCTGCGCTGCGATGGTGCTAACTCAGTATCAACGATAACCGTATCAGCGCCGTGTTCGCGAACCACGTCAGCAAGCTGCCGAGCTTTACCTCGCCCCAGGAACGTTGCAGGATCTGGGGCATGGCGGCGCTGGATAATCCCATCGAGCACTGTTGATCCTGCCGTGCTGGCCAATGCTGCTAGCTCGCGCAGAGAATGTTCTGCTTCGACGACGGAACCTTCCGTCCACAAGCCTGCAAGTACCACATGTTCCAGCCGAAGTTTTCGGTATTCAACTTCGCTAACGTCTTCGAGTTCGGTCGAAAGTCCTGCAACTCGGCGGAGTGCTTGGCGTTGTTCTAACTCAAATTGGTCACCATCAAACTCAGTATGGTTTGATGCTCCGTCATCGAGCGCTTGAGCACCTGCCGCTACATCTGGTAGGGCAGCGCTGCTGCGCGATGGCTGGGCATCATCGGCAGATAGAATTCGATCGATCAACGCTTTGACTTGCTGATCGACGTGCGGCTCAGAGGGCTCGTATTGACTGACCATTTTCTCCTTGTTCAGAGGCTAAATCCTTATCTAGCAGTATCTCATATATGTCTTTCCCAGGCCCGCCATCATAGGTCGGTGCTGGTGAATGTTCATTGCTTTTCGGCAACTCGCTGTTATCTGGAACAACGCATTTCCAGCATCCTGTATTCCAAAGCGCAACGCTGCACTATGGCCTACCGTGCCTGCAAATACTCCGGTGAGAAAGTATTAGACTGGCTGGTAATGAACGAGCATTACTTTTCCGCTGCCCCTACAGGTGAAGAGCGCCGCCGCCGCATTGATGTACAGATTGCCGGTGAAGCTTTCACAGTCGACACTGCCGGCAACATTTTCTCTCCCGATGGTCTTGATCGTGGCACCGAAGTTTTATTGGACACCGTGCCGGCTCCTCCCCAAGAGGGAAGTTTTCTAGACATCGGTTCAGGCTGGGGGCCTATTGCTCTCACACTTGGCATGCTTGCGCCAAATGCAGACGTTCTGGCCATAGAGGTCAACGAACGTGCCGCCAAGTTAACAGAAAAAAACGCTAGCCAGCTTGGCATATCGAATATTACTGTCAAACATCCCGATGAAGTGAACGCGGATACAGGTTTCGACCTGATCTGGTCTAATCCTCCGATTCGCATTGGGAAGAAGGCCCTCCACGAACTATTAATTCGTTGGTTGCCTACACTGAATCCCGGCGGAGATGCTTGGTTGGTGGTTGCTAAAAAACTCGGGGCCGATTCACTGATGCCGTGGATCGACAAAATGCTTCAGGAAGAGAGTCCTGACCAATTCACCGTACGCCGTGCTGCGACACACAAAGGTTTTCGTGTGCTTCATATTGCAAGAGAATTAGAGCTTCCCAAAGAATACAGCCGTTAATTTCGCAAAAGTCGACAGCCTATCCTGATCATGGATCTGTACAACAATATCCCCGTGTTGGGTCGCGACGTTCCAAACGTTCAGTTGGTCTAAGCTAGTCCAGTTTTGTAAAGCGACGGAGGCTGCCGCTGCCGCCGATGCAAGGTCGTGCCCATGTTGTTTTCCTGTATAGTTACGCAAACGTAATTGTCCCATGCCACTTGTCATCAGCGGGTCTTGAGGAATGACGAAATTGATGCTTGTGAGCCTGGGAGCTGGCGGCTCAATTGAGGGTTGCTGCTCCAGATCAATAGTCTCGAGTTCCTCGAGCGTTTCTACAGCAACGGTCACGTGGTTGCTCTGAATATGAATGCTCAGCCCAGGACGAGGATCCAGAAGTCCGGCCGCCATAACTAAGACATCAGACCCCGCGGCAACGGCTGTTTCTGCGTCTGAAAATTTCCAACTTCCAATGTCAACACCAATATATGAGGGTGTGTAGACCGTGGTGATCGGGCCAAAATCTGTTTCGAATATGTGATGGCTGGTCTCCTCAGACGCGATCTTCTTTAGCACAGCCAAGATACAGGTTGCCATACGTGCCGGTTCGGTCATGTTTGAAGCAGGTTGTCCGTCTGCTTGCCAGGCCATGAGCCGGTACTCTGCGGCTGTTGCGCTGGACTGTTCGAGTGCTGGTTTCACAGCAACGATGCCCGTAGCACCAACACCGGCAATGCGGTCGCACAATGTCACTGCCTGGGTATCTGTTATTTGCACACTATCGGTCGGATCGTAGAATACGACCCAGTCCCCTACCGGTCCGGTAATTTTTACAAACCGGGTACCGTCGAGGTCATGACTTGCGCGGTTCTGGTCTTGGGTGGATTGAGGAGCGGCGGTCATATGATCACCTTAACTGGATTCTATGATTTCCAATGCTTGGGTCTTGAGGTCCGAGTCTTCTGCATCGATCCAATGTACTCGTGGATCGGCTTTGAACCAGGTTTCCTGGCGACGAGCAAACCGTCGGGTCGCTACTATCGTAGAATCAATTGCCGCTTGTTGGGTCGTAGCGCCCGCAAGATAACCCATCATCTGCCGATATCCTATTGCACGTGAAGCTGTAGGCGCATCGGCTAATCCTGCTGCTAGTAACTTTTCGACCTCAGCAACCCAGCCAGTCTCGACCATAGCTGCGACGCGTTGTTCAATGCGTTCGTGTAGCCGTGCCCGATCAATGCGTAAGCCAATTTGTACCACGGGAGTCATGTCCGGATCATATTGGCGTCTCGGCATATATGAGCTAAATGGTCTTCCTGTCAGCCGGTAGACTTCCACGGCACGAATGATACGGCGATCGTCTTTAAGTCGACGCGCAGCATCTGGATCGACGGCACGGAGTTCTGCAGCAAGATGTGCAACGCCAAATTGATTAACCTGACTGGTAAGTCGTTCTCTCAGGTCGTCATCGGTTGGTGGAAATTCCAAGATGTCCAGTGCTGCCCTGACGTACAAACCAGAACCACCGGTAAGGATTGGCGTTTTTGCACGAGAGCGTATTTCGCGAATTTTATCGCGTGCCAAGCGCTGGAACTCTGCGACGCTAGCTTCCATACTGAGGTCGTAAATATCTAGAAGGTGGTGAACGATGCCATCGCGTTCGGCAAGTGGGGCCTTAGCTGTACCTATATCCATGCCTTTGTAGAACTGCATGGAGTCTGCATTGACCACTTCGCCGTCGAGCGCGTGAGCCAGACCAACAGCAAGACGAGTTTTACCTGTTGCGGTTGCGCCGACAAGGGCGATGACCGGAGTATTAGTTTGCACCGACACGCAAGCTTGGTAGCCCTAGATTCACGCCATTTGCAGGTGCTCCAGTGGATGTACCGCACGATTCAGCTTGTGCCCGATCCCATGCATCTCCAGCGCGAGAACGACGGAGCACATACTGTTCGGCAGCGTTCGGGTCCGCGATGAGGTGATATGAGTGCGATTCGGTAATAGGCACCGTAACGAAATCACCTGGACGCGGCCGTTCCACTCCGTCGGGCATACTGAAGTGGACGAGACGGTTATCTGGTGCTCTACCGGTTAACCTACCGGTCTTGTCATCTCGAGCACCCGAGTCATTGGTCACCAGCAATTCCTGACGGGTACCAACCAACTTGGCAGATTCTTCTGCTGCAATCCGGTCTTGGAGCGCAACGAGACGCTCGAAGCGTTCTTGTACGACCTCTTTTGGTATCTGGTCTTCCATCTCAGCTGCGGGAGTGCCTTCCCTAGGTGAATATTGGAACGTGTATGCCATCGAAAAGCGAGACGCTTGGACAACATCTAACGTCTGTTGGAAGTCGTCTTCGGTTTCACCAGGGAATCCCACGATAATATCTGTCGTAACGGCTGCATGTGGGATCCGTTCCCGGACTTTATCCAGGATGCCCAGGAAGCGTTTTGAACGATAAGAGCGTCGCATAGACTTCAAGATCGTGTCTGAGCCCGACTGTAACGGCATATGGAGTTGGGGCATGACGTTCGGTGTTTCAGCCATTGCATCAATGACATCGTCAGTAAATGATGCCGGGTGAGGACTGGTAAAACGAACGCGTTCGAGTCCGTCAATTTCGCCTGTTGCCCTCAACAGCTTCGAGAACGCTTGACGATCTCGAAACTCGACTCCGTAGGTGTTGACGTTTTGGCCAAGCAACGTTACTTCTGCAGCACCGTCATCAACTAGCGCTTGAACTTCTGCCAGGATGTCGCCCGGACGACGATCTTTTTCTTTTCCACGCAGCGAAGGAACAATACAAAAGGTACAAGTATTGTTACATCCAACAGAGATAGAGACCCATCCGGAATAACTCGACTCACGCTTTGTTGGCAGCGTGGAGGGGAATGTTTCCAAAGCCTCCAAGAGCTCAACTTGAGCCTCGTCGTTATGGAGTGATCGATTGAGCAAGACGGGTAAAGAGCCAATGTTATGCGTGCCAAAGACCACGTCTACCCAGGGGGCCCGTTCCACGATCCTGTTTTGGTCTTTTTGCGCCAGACAGCCCCCAACAGCAATTTGCATGCCGGGATGTTCATCTTTCGTCGCTTTGAGGTTCCCAAGGTGACCGTATAGTCGATTTGAAGCATTCTCTCGCACAGCACAAGTATTAAAGACCACAAGGTCGGGGGTAGATTCTTCAACCGCCGCAAGATATCCATTGGACTCAAGAAGGCCAGAGATACGCTCCGAGTCGTGAACGTTCATCTGACATCCAAAAGTGCGGATCTCGTATGAACGTGGTGTTGCAAGTTCGGTTACTGCTTCAGTCACGGTGCTCGTTTTCATTCGTTGAGGGGGTCGAGGTCGTCGGCATTCAGAACATCCTTTACAACGCTGAATGCCATTCCAGGCGGGTAGCCTTTTCTGGATAACATGCCCACCAGGCGTCGCACCATTCTATCGCGTTGTTTGCGGTCTTTCGGATCTGTTGATGAAGGCACGGCAGTACGTGATAATTTACGCGCTACAAGTTCATTCGCTTTATTCCATTCATCGTCATCAGACACTTGTTCCAAGGCAATCTCGGCCTCGTGTTCGTCGACGCCTCTTTTACGAAGTTCCATGCTTAGCGCTCGACGTGCTAAACCCTTAGAAAAGTGCCTGGAACGAACCCAACTGTCGGCAAACGCCGCATCGTCAATGAGTTGAACTTCTTCAAAACGATCTAGCACCTGGTCAATGATGTCTTCTGGAAGTTCTCTCTGCATCAACTTTTCGGCAAGCTGGTGCCGCGTTTTAGGCGCGGCAGACAGTTGGCGCAACACGATATTTCGTGCCTTCTGGCTCAGGTCTGCTCCATCAGCTTCCTGTTCCACCATCTGACTTAGGCGTCCTCTACAGCTTTCAGAGCGACTTCTTCGTCATCGGCTTCTTGATTCTCTGCACCGACACCAAGGGTGGATTTGATACGCTCTTCAATTTCGACTGCCAGGTCTGGATTATCTTTCAAGAAACGACGGGAATTTTCTTTCCCTTGACCAAGCTGATCACCATCGTAGGTGTACCAAGCACCAGATTTACGGACGATGCTGTGTTCCACGCCCATATCTAACAAGCCACCTTCACGTGAAATACCTTCACCGTAAAGAATATCGAACTCTGCCTGCTTGAACGGTGGCGCCATCTTGTTCTTCACGATCTTAGCGCGAGTCCGGTTACCAACAGGATCGCCGGCCTGTTTGAGTGTCTCAATACGACGAATGTCGATGCGCACCGAGGAATAGAACTTCAGGGCCTTACCACCGGTAGTGGTTTCTGGCGACCCAAAGAACACGCCCACTTTCTCACGCAGCTGGTTGATGAAAACGGCAGTGGTCTTTGACTGAGCCAAACGTCCGGTTATCTTACGTAGTGCTTGCGACATCAGCCGTGCTTGGAGGCCGACGTGGGTATCCCCCATTTCACCTTCGATTTCAGCGCGCGGAACCAAGGCTGCAACCGAGTCAATAACGACAATGTCCAGTGCACCAGAGCCAATGAGCATGTCCATGATTTCTAGCGCTTGTTCCCCAGTATCTGGCTGAGAAACAAGTAGGGCATCAGTGTCGACCCCGAGCTTCTTCGCGTATTCCGGATCGAGTGCGTGTTCCGCGTCGATGAACGCAGCAATGCCGCCTTTACGCTGAGCCTCGGCTACTGCGTGCAGAGCCACGGTTGTTTTACCCGAAGATTCTGGTCCGTAAATTTCAACAACGCGGCCGCGCGGCAAGCCACCAATGCCCAAGGCAATGTCCAGTGCAACAGAGCCCGTCGGAACCACTTCGAGTGGCGCCCGCACTTCATCGCCAAGACGCATGATCGAACCCTTGCCGTAATTCTTATCGATTTGTGCAAGCGCTGCGTCCAGTGCTTTATCGCGATTATTTGTTGAAGCCATACTCTGTTCTCCTTGAATTGTAGATGGCAAGCCGTATTAGCTTGCTGCCATGCTCAAAAGTTTATGATGCTGCGAGGACACGATAAGCCACCTAAATTCGTATTGTGGAAAACCCTTGAGATACTACGACCTTCGTGGCAACCTGTGGATAATTCTACAAACTTAGAATTATATATCGAGCACCTTTTAGCGTGTCGGTGGGTCTTACAACGCTCCGGTGTCGCGAGGTTCAATGTCTTTGCCTAGTCGCTGGTGGAGTGGAATATCGTGCAAATCACAGACGGCCGCCCATACTGTCCGGGGGTCAATGCCCTTGGCCAAAGCGTCCTGTGCGGTTGCGTTCAGCCCAGGTAATTCAAGCGATGACGCAATCACACCAGCATTTGCGGACCCAAATTCATCCTGGATAAGGGCCCAGAAATGTGATTCTCTCATGTATCGTCCTCTACGCCAGAAAAGTGCAGACAAGTTAGGCCGCAAGCCTCTAGCTATCGTAGAGGGCTTGCGGCCTAGTTCAAAGCTTCTGAACGTCTCGCAGACTGACTAGCGGTTAGCTAGTTGATCGCCACGGCTGAAACCATCGCCTTGCTGCTGCTGTTGTTGTTGGGCGTAACGATGTGCCAGCTCGGCGGGAATAGTGTCAGGAATCTGCACTGCTTCTTCAACGGCAATGCGATCGGACACTTCGCGGAGCATCACAGATAGTGGAATATCGAGTGCTGCGGTGATAGCACTCAGCAGTTCAGAGGATGCTTCCTTCTGACCGCGTTCCACTTCGGAGAGGTATCCCAGAGATACGCGTGCGTCGTGCGACACTTCGCGCAGGGTGCGTCCCTGGCGTTGACGAACGTCACGTAGAACGTATCCAATCTCTTCACGCAGCACTGGCATGGTGGGCTCCTTGGACTCGTTTTGCTGGCTCAAGGATTCGCCAGCCTTCAGCCAACGAGTCACACCATTTACGACAACCGGTTCTCTCATCATATTTAACCACCATCTCCTGTATGTACATGAATCCCTGCTGGAGGAGCATAGGATTCTAAGACCTTCCACCATTACACAACACATGTGTTGTCGAATTTGTTCCCGGAGGGATCAAATTATTCATAATTTCTTTCAAATTGGCGCCCTGTGTGCTATAGCACACATAAATCCGGTCTTTCGAACACCACCACATATGTGCCCCGTGAAGACATGCTTAACCGTATCGTTCTAGCCATTCTGCCATTAGCTTGAGGCTTGCGGCTACCGTCGAACGGCGTATTTTCTCCCGGTTCCCGCCAAAACGTAGCAACTTGGCGGATGTCTCCTCAGCTGTGGCGAGAGCGATAAATACGATCCCTACGGCCTTCCCCTCTGACGGGTCGGGTCCTGCAACACCGGTGGTTGCGATACCAAGGTCTGCGTTCAGGCGTTCTCGTGCGCCTCGAGCCATTTGTTTGGCAGTTTCAGCATCTACGGCGCCCCGTGCCGCAAGAGTATCTGCGGAGACTCCCAGCAGTCGATGTTTTATAGCGTTGTTGTACGCGATGATTCCACCATGCAAGACTGTCGAGGCTCCAGATACATCAGCAATGGCTGAACTCAACATACCGGCTGTAAGGGATTCTGCCGTGGCTACGGTCAAATTATTTTGCCTTAACTGTGCAACAATCTGTTCGGCATTATAGCTATCAGTCACAATCCGCTCGATTCACTTTTCAGTTTGGGACTCTTCCTTCGGCGCAGTAGCGGCTTTGATCACGTAGTCCAAACCGGTCACCAACGTGACAAATAGGGCAGCAATCACGATGGCCCAACCGAACCACAGCCACCACTCACCTATAAAGGGTGCTAATGGCAGCAGGAGTGCAAGAATCGCAGCTGTCTGAAGCACAGTCTTGATTTTGCCGCCACGGCTCGCTGGCAGTACGCGGGTACGCAGCATCATGAGGCGCATTATGGTTATACCCCATTCACGGAGCAGAATCACGATCGTGATCCACCACCAAATCTCGCCTAAGAGAGACATAGTGATCCAAGCGGCACCGGTCAGGAACTTGTCTGCAATTGGATCCGCAATTTTGCCGAAGTTCGTTACTAGTCCTCTAGCCCGGGCAATGTCACCATCAAGTTTGTCGGTGTACATAGCGACGGAGAATATTACCACCGCTAGCCAACGAGCCTGCATGGACTCGTCGCCAAACGTACCTGACTGCCAGAGGGCCCAGACAAAAAATGGGACCAACAGTATGCGAATACTGGTGAGCACATTGGGGAGATTGAATGCGCTTACCTGCCCGTTAGCTGCCATGCGTCCTCGGATTCACTGTCATCAGTTGGATCATAATAGTCTGGGATATCAGCCTCGACAGGGCTGTCGAACGCCTGCGAACTGCTGTGGTCTACGTGATTAGCCTTCGGCTGGGTATCTTCGCCCTTGATGTTGCCCATTACTTCGGCCAATTCATCGGGCTTGACGAGCACGTCTCGCGCTTTGGACCCTTCTGAAGGACCAACGACGCCTCGAGATTCCATGAGGTCCATCAATCGGCCGGCACGAGCAAATCCAACACGTAGCTTTCGTTGCAGCATTGAGGTTGACCCAAATTGTGAGGTGACCACAAGTTCCACTGCCTGTAGCAAGTCTTCGAGGTCATCACCGATATCTTCGTCAATAACTTTCGCCTGCTTCTCAGGCAAGACATCTTCTCGGTATTGAACCTGCATCTGTGACTTAACGTGTTCGACAACATCGCGAATCTCAGATTCGTTCACCCAGGCGCCCTGGACGCGCATAGGCTTGGACATACCCATTGGCAGGAATAAGGCGTCACCTTGCCCCAACAATTTTTCGGCGCCAGGTTGGTCCAGTACCACTCGTGAGTCCGTCACCGAAGAGGTAGAGAAAGCCATTCGTGATGGGACGTTTGCTTTAATCAAACCAGTCACGACATCGACAGACGGCCGCTGGGTAGCCAGAACAAGGTGGATTCCGGCTGCACGTGCCAACTGCGTGATACGTACGACGGCATCTTCAACGTCGCGTGGTGCAACCATCATGAGGTCTGCCAGTTCATCAATGATGACTAACAAGTACGGATATGGCTTGAGCTTCCGCTTGGAATCCGGTGGAAGTACGACTTTGCCAGCACGCACAGCATTGTTGAAATCGTCAATGTGCTTAAAACCAAAATACGCGAGGTCATCGTAACGAGTATCCATTTCGTCAACAACCCACTGGAGCACTTCAGAGGCTTTTTTGGGGTCCGTGATAATCGGGGTCACCAGGTGTGGGACACCCTGATAGGCGGTGAGTTCTACGCGTTTTGGATCCACCAGCACCATGCGAACGTCATCCGGGGTGGCACGCATCAGAATCGATGTGATCAGAGAGTTGACGAATGCCGATTTACCGGCGCCGGTTGCACCTGCAACCAAGAGGTGCGGCATTTTGGCCAGGTTGGCCATTACGTAACCGCCTTCGACGTCTTTACCCACGCCCATGACCATTGAGTGCTCGGTCTTACGTGCTGCGTTCGAACGCAGCACATCACCCAGGGCAACAATTTCCTTATCGGTGTTGGGAATTTCGACACCGATCGCAGATTTACCTGGGATTGGTGACAGAACCCGAACATCGGTTGAGGCAACCGCATAGGCAATGTTGCGTTCCAGATTGGTAACTTTTTCTACCTTGGTCCCAGGGGAAACTTCGACTTCATAGCGTGTAACCGTCGGACCGCGTGAAAACCCGGTGACCTCGGCTTCTACTTTGAATTGACTAAAAACTGTGTCCAGGGCGGCAACTACACGGTCATTGACCGCAGACCGGTCTTTGGCAGGCGGTCCCTGAGGCAGCATATCCATGCCAGGCAGAGTGTAGGTGACATCGCCGTCGAGTTCTAGCTGTTCAGAGCGGGCAGGAATCGTTGGCAAGTTTTGCGCAGGTTTTGCAACTTCAGTAGCCGGTACTTCGGGCGTTTCTTCCCCAAGTCCTGCATTATCACGTGCCTGCTGTAGGGCAATTTCATCTGCGGTTGGACGTCGTACGCCCGGTCGTACAGCGGGCTCTTCCGATTCATCGGAGCCTGCTTGTTCTTCCCCCACAACCTCAGTCGCAGAGTCAGCCGCTTCTTCGCCCTCGAAGAGCGACCCAAAATCCATGACTTGGGTTTGCTTATTGGCCTGGGGACGCGACACAGGAGCCGGTCCCTCTTCGACATCGCCGAGTATTTCCACGGCGGGAACAGGTTCTTCGTCGTCAATGATCGCAGAAGCGAATGCTTCGTCACCGACCAGAGGTTGGCCCTCGTCGTCAGTTTTCTGCGCGGATTTTGTACCAAATAGCCGTGCGAAGAAGCCGGGCTGTTTAGGAGCGGCTTTCGGCTGACGTTCGTGCTGGTGTAGGTACGATTGATCGTGACCAGTGTTTGGATGCTCTGACTCTGCTTCGTCGATCGCGCGGTTTGCGTTACTGGCCCCAGAGTCTTGGCCGGTTAACCAATGATAAGAGCCCACCAGGCGACTGGGAATCTTCCCGACCGGAGTAGCGGTGATGACGAGCACGGAGAAAAAGGCAATAAGGATGGTGAGTATCCACACCGGTACGGGGGTCACCAACGTAGCTAGTGGATCCACAATGAGATACCCGACGACGCCGCCAGAGGTAAGTTTCTCTTCGAGCGCTGCACCCATAGAAGGGTTTTCAAAGACCAGCTGGCTGATGCTCGAGCCTGAAATCGTTGCAAAGAGCAAGCCGAAAAAGATGCGCCCGTTTGCGCTGTGTTCCTGTGGAAAACGGAAAAATCGCACAGCGATGACCATTAAGACCAGTGGTAGCAGGATGGAAAACCAACCAAATGTACCGGCAACGACGTGGTAAATAAAGGATCCTACAGCCGGATCGCTGGCTGGCGCCCACCAGAAGGTCCAGGCGATAATCATTGCGAGAATGAGAACGAAGAATCCGGTGCCATCACGGCGTTTATCAACCGGGATGGCAACGTCTGGTCCCATTTTCCGCACGGCACCGCCGAACGGAGTGGCTAGGGCAGACCAGAATCGCGTGACCGCCCGGACCACCCACGGTTGGGTGGTCTCAGTTACGTTATACGGGGTCTCTTCCGTTGTCGCAGTCGTCTTTTTCGATTTCGAATTAGACTTCTTGTTCGACGAACGGGCAGGGGAAGTACGTGTCGCCATACCGTCTAGGCTACCGCTTTTGACCGATTAAGGTCGCATCGAGGCAAGTTTTGGCTAAAAATTTACGCTTCGATGACGATCGGAACGATCATCGAGCGACGTCGTAGCTTACGCGCAACCCACGATCCCAGTGTTCGACGCATCATTTGCTGGAGCTGGTGGGTGGAGTGTTCTTTATCCGATGAGGCAGCATCTTCGAGCGCCTTAACAAGCTTTGGTTTGATCGCGGCAAACACACCATCGTCCTCCGCCACACCACGGGAGTGGATTTCGGGACCAGAAACGACCGTTCGTGTATCACGATCAATGACCGCAATGACAGAGATAAAGCCTTCTTCGCCCAACACCTGGCGGTCTTTCAGATCATCCTCAGTGACGGCCCCAATAGAGCGTCCATCGACATACACGTATTCTGAAGCGACTTCGCCCACTTGGCGTGCAACGCCGTCGACGAGATCGATGACACCACCGTCTCCGGTCACGATCACCTGGTCTTTGGCCACACCGGTGGCTTCGGCAATTCTGGCGTTGGCCATCAGGTGACGGTATTCACCGTGAATGGGCATCACATTTTTGGGTTTGACGATGTTGTAGCAGTACAGTAATTCGCCTTCGGATGCATGTCCCGAGACGTGCACGTGGGCATTGCCTTTATGGATCACGTTGGCGCCGAGCTTCATCAGACCGTTAATAATGCGGGTGATAGCGTTTTCGTTGCCCGGGATCATCGAGGAAGCCAGAATGACGAGGTCGTCTTCTTGGATGGTAATTTGGCGGTGTTCATCGTTCGCCATACGCGACAGCGCTGCCATGGGTTCGCCTTGCGAACCAGTCGACATGAGTACCACTTCGTGATCTTCATAGTTGTTGACATGCTTGAGCTCGATCACGGTATTCGCAGGGATGTCCAGGTAGCCCAATTTGGAAGCGATGCCCATGTTGTTGACCATCGACCGACCGACGAAGGCAACTTTACGTCCGTGCTTTACCGCGGCATTGAGCACTTGCTGCACTCGGTGAATATGCGATGCGAACGAGGCAACAATGACACGACGTTGTGCTTGACCGATATATTGCTCAATAACCGGTCCGATATCTTTTTCCGTTGGGGTAAACCCGGGAACTTCCGCATTCGTGGAGTCGGTCATGAATAAATCCACGCCCTCTTCGCCAAGTCTGGCGAAGGCACGCAGGTCCGTAATACGACCATCAAGGGGTAGCTGATCCATTTTAAAGTCACCGGTGTGCAGAATCGTGCCCGCTTCGGTACGGATAGCAATCGCGAGAGAGTCCGGGATTGAGTGGTTGACCGCCACGAATTCCAGATCAAATGGGCCAAGTTGTTCTCGGCCACCATCGTGAGCTTCCAGGGTCAGAGGCTTGATCCGATGCTGTTGCAGTTTGGATTCCACGAGCGCCAGGGTAAGTTGCGAACCGATAAGCGGGATATCCGGGTTGAGACGCAACAGGTATGGCACGGCACCAATATGGTCTTCGTGCCCGTGAGTCAGCACGATCGCTACGATGTCGTGTAAACGCTGCTTGATGTAATCAAAGTCCGGCAGAATCAGATCGATACCGGGCTGAACTTCTTCGGGGAACAAGACCCCGGCATCAACAATGAGCAGTTTGCCATTGAGCTCGAAGACCGTCATATTGCGACCAATATCGCCAAGTCCTCCCAGCGGCACGATACGACAGGTACCGTTTGGCAGTTTCGGTGGCTGGGCTAGTTCTTGGATTTCGGTCATGGTCGCGAATTTCCTCCGTGAAAGTTTAGTGAAGTAAAGATCAGAGCGGTTTACCGTGCAAGCATCATACTGTGATGCCGCCTTCGGCAAGGTCGGCTTTGATAGCGGCCTGCTCTTCAGCCGTTGCAGCTACAAGTGGCAACCGTACGCGTGCCGACGGGATGATGCCCTGCCATTGCAGCACGGTTTTGGCTGCGACAGCTCCTTGGGTATGAGTCATGACGGCGCGCTGGATCGGATCCAGTTCAAAGTGTTTTTGACGTGCGGTGGCGAAATCTCCGGCACTCGCTGCATCAACTAACTCTCGATAGGTGCGCGGTGCAGCATGTCCAGACACTGAGACAACTCCGACAGCCCCGGCAGCCATGAGCGGCAGAGTCATGCCGTCGTCCCCCGAGTAGACCGCTAGATCGGTATTAGCTAAAACCAACGTGGTCGACTGGTAGTCGGATTTGGCGTCTTTGAGCGCTACGATATTTTGATGCTGGGCCAGTGCAATGATGGTCTCGGGCTCGATAGGCATCGTAGACCGGCCCGGAATGTCATACATCATCACCGGAAGATCGGTTGCGGACGCAATGTATTCGAAGTGCGCCTTGATACCAGCCTGATTTGGTTTGTTGTAATACGGTGTGACGAGAAGTAGACCGTCGGCCCCTGCGGCTTCGGCGCGTTTAGACAACTCAGCTGAATGCACAGTGTCATTCATTCCGGTGCCAGCGATCACTTTTGCTCGCGCACCCACTGCTTCAACGACGGCTTCAAAAACTTTGATATTCTCGTCATCGGTTAGTGTTGATGTTTCACCTGTTGTGCCGGTCACGACGAGGCCGTCAGCACCGTTATCCACCAGATAATTGGCAAGCGACTGCGCTGCATCAAGATCCAAAGCGCCGTCATCCGCAAAAGGGGTGACCATAGCTGGAACCATGGTGCCAAAAATTGGTTCTGTCATCTTTACCTCACCGCTACTTGTTCGTAGGTTGTCTGAACTTCTAGTCCTCAGCTTACCTGTGACAATAGATGAAAACACCATAGGTCACACGAATGTGATTCGTGTTAACCAACGTTCGTCAGAAAGTTGCACCGCATGCGTCCTTTTGATGCGCCAGGTCGGATTACCGGCCTCGATACAGCTCGCGCTGTTGCGATATTGGGCATGATTGCCACTCACATTTTCCCACTCTTGCAATCGGAACCCGACGGTACACTGTTGCCGACGTGGGTGGGTACAAGTTTGACAGGCGTATCCTCTGCATTGTTTGTTGTGTTGGCCGGTGTTGGCCTGACGTTGCTAACTAAGAATACAACCGATGTATTCACATCAAGGATGCAGCTCTCCTTGCGGGCACTCGCCCTGATAATGATTGGCCTATTGCTAGGTCATGCTGGCTCGAATGTAGCCATCATTCTGGTGCACTATGGCGTATTGTTCTTCCTCGCCATGTGGTGCATCCAGTTGTCATCACGGGCCTTGACCGTCATGGCTGTTTCTTGGGTGGTCCTGTCACCGATACTGCACGGGGTTCTGACCCGGTTCATGCAGCTTCAAGCTGGCGGAACCACAAGCTATGTAGAGAACTGGAGGCTGTGGACCTCTCCGACCCTGTTGGACGTTGTACAGCAACCGGTACTGATGCTGTGGGACATCTTCTTTACCGGGTACTATCCGGTGATTTCATTTTTCGGGTATGTGCTGCTCGGAATGGCGATCGGTCGCACCAATATGCACAAATGGTCGATCGGTGTGCGTCTTCTGGCCATCGGTGGCTTGAGCTATGGTGTGTGTCGCGGACTCGCTGCGTGGTTACTCACCGATTCAGCCTTCGCGAATCGCATTGCGCATGCAACGGGGGTACCGGTGGAGCAGCTGCCGGCCATGAGTACGACGGGTGCGAGTGTTAACACTGACTTAGCCATGGGGGCTCCCCACTGGTATGGCCTTGCTGTCCCCCATTCTGGAGCACCCTTGGATATCTATTCGACAGCCGGGGCGGCGATGGCGGTTATCGGATTCTTCCTGCTCATAACCCGGATGGGACTGGTGCGCAAGATCCTCTTCCCGCTCAGCGCCGCTGGCAGGGTTGCTTTGACTGCCTACGTCGTGCATGTCCTCGTGACCGGATTATGGCCGACCAACTGGAGCCAGACTCTGCACGTTGATGACCCGATGTTCACCGATGCGTGGATCATGCTGATCGTGCACTGGGTGATAGTGGTGGCAATCGGTGTCACCGTGCATTTTGCCGGAGTTCGAGGACCCTTGGAGTCCCTACTACGGAAGGTTTCTAGCGTCGGATCGGCCGCGAAACGTTAGGCGCTGTGATACATACTGATAGCGTCGCGTAGGGCTGCTCGGGCACGTTTACGATCGCCGGCGGCATCGTAGGCAAGGCCAAGGCGGTACCAGCTGCGCCAATTATCCGGGTCGGCTTCCGTTTCGAGTCGATAAATTTCAAATTCTTGGTCTGCGGAGTCACGATCAATTCGACCCCGTACTCGGGGCAGATTATCTTCGGGAAGTTTGCCTTCGGTATCGAGAATTCCGGCCAATTTTTCTGTATTGGCTCCGAAACGGATCTCGCGAATGAGCGCCCAAATGCCGAAGATCACGATCGCTACGACCGCGAATCCCAGCACTTTAGCGATCCAGTTATCCGCGATAATAAAAGCGAGGGCGGACCATAGTGCCAAAAATGCGAAGAGCAGTGTCAGCGCCGTCAGCAGTGCAACAGCTATTTTGTTTTTCATCTGCATTAGTCCAAGTCGAGATAAGCGTCTAGGCCATAAGACAGGCCAGGACGAGAGGCAACGGTTCGCAGGCCAAGCAGGACACCCGGCATGTAGGACGAACGGTCAAAAGCATCATGCCGTAGCACTAGCTGCTGGCCGGGCGTACCCATGAGTACTTCTTGATGCGCTTCTAAACCTGCCAGGCGTACCGCATGCACGTTGATACCTGAGACCTTTGCGCCACGTGCATGGTCTGGATCATGTTCCGTAGCGTCAGGCGAAAGACCGACACCCGCCTGTTCGCGAGCATCAGCAATCATCTCGGCAGTGCGCACTGCGGTCCCTGATGGGGCATCGATTTTGTTCGGGTGGTGCATCTCAATGACTTCAACCGACTCGAAATACGGGGCCGCTTGGGCAGCGAATCGGGTCGCGAGAACGGAGCCAATCGAAAAATTGGGCGCAATTAATACGCCGACGTTCGGGTGTTCAGCGAGGTGATCTTCTAAAACCGACCGCTTATCCGGGGTCCAACCGGACGTACCGATCACGGTATGGAGCCCGTTATTGACCGCAAATTGTACAACCTTGGAAGAAACATCGGGCACTGTCAGGTCGAGAACGTGGGTTGCACCAGCTGCGCTGATATCGTCTAGCGGATGCTTCGAGGAAAGTTTGGCTACCAGTGCCATATCATCAGCCGCGTTGACGGCGTCGATGGCGAACTGTCCCATTTTCCCGGTGGCGCCTACCAGCGCTACTTTGACGGGGTCTTGTGCAGGATTTTTTTCAGAGGACATATGGCCTAGCTTAGTCAATGTTGTGAGCGCCGCACCGAGTGCTGCAGCAGAGGTTTGTTTTGCACGGCAAAACGCCGGACCAAACGGTCTGTTCGGTCCGGCGTTTTATGCTGTCAAAAGGCTTTAGCCTTCTTCACCGTCTTCATCAATGACGGGTACCAGCGAAAGTTTGCCGCGGTCATCAACCTTGGCGATTTCAACTTGAAGTTTGCTACCGACTGCAACAATGTCGTCAACTTCGTCAACACGTTTGCCATCGTTGAGTTTGCGCAACTCGGAGATGTGTAGCAGGCCATCTTTACCCGGGGTCAGCGAAATGAAGGCGCCGAAACTCGTGGTCTTGACCACGGTGCCCAAATAGCGTTCACCTGCTTCTGGAACCTGTGGGTTCGCGATGGCATTGATGGTATCGCGAGCCTCTTCAGCTGCTTTACCTTCGGTCGAACCAATCAACACGGTGCCGTCATCTTCAATGCTGATGTCCGCTCCGGTGTCTTCTTGGATCTGGTTGATCATTTTACCCTTCGGCCCAATGACCTCACCGATCTTATCTACCGGGATCTTGACCGAGAGGATACGTGGAGCGGTTGGGCTCATGTCGTCGGCTTCATCAATGACCGAGTCCATGACCGACAGGATGTGAAGACGTGCTTCACGAGCCTGAGTCAAGGCGGCTGCCAAGACATCGGCTGGAATACCATCAAGTTTGGTGTCCAGCTGAATGGCGGTGATGAAGTCCTTGGTACCGGCGACCTTGAAGTCCATATCGCCCATGGCGTCTTCAGCACCCAGGATGTCAGTCAACGCAGCATAACGTGTTTCGTTGTCCACGGTGTCGGATACCAGGCCCATAGCAATGCCTGCAACGGATGCACGCAATGGCACACCAGAGTTGAACAGGGACAGCGTTGAGGCACAGACCGAGCCCATGGAGGTCGAGCCGTTAGAAGCCAGCGCTTCGGATACCTGACGAATCGCGTAAGGAAATTCCTCGCGAGATGGAAGCACCGGCAAGATGGCGCGCTCAGCCAATGCACCGTGACCAATTTCGCGACGTTTTGGTGAACCAACGCGTCCGGTCTCACCCACCGAGTATGGCGGGAAGTTGTAGTGGTGCATGTAGCGTTTGGAGGTTTCTGGGCTCAGGGAGTCCAGTTGCTGCTCCATTTTGAGCATGTTCAGGGTAGTGACACCCATAATCTGTGTTTCGCCACGTTCGAAGATTGCCGAACCGTGAACGCGTGGCAGAACTTCTACCTCAGCGGTCAGCTGGCGAATATCGGTTAGACCACGACCATCAATGCGCACCTGTTCGGTCAAAACGCGCTGACGCACGATGTGACGAGTGACCGCACCGTAGGCCTTGACGATTTCGTCATGGCGCTCGGCGTATGGCTTCCCTTCACCGGCTAGTGCCTCAACGACTTCTTGATGGTATTCATCAGAGGCCGCTTCGCGTTCCTGTTTATCGGCAATCGAGAAGATTTCAGTCAAACGTGTTTCGGCGTAATCCTTGACGGCGTCGAAAGCATCCTGCTGGAATGCCACGAACAGTGGGATTTCAACCGGTGCTTTTGCAGCACGGTCGGCTAGGTCTGCCTGGGTGTCGCAGAGGACCTTGATGAACGGTTTTGCCGCTTCGAGGCCTTCAGCAACGATTTCTTCGGTTGGAGCGGAGACGCCCTTACCGTTGATCATTTCCCATGCGCCTTCAGGTGCTTCGGCTTCAACCATCATGACGGCGATGTCGCCATCGTCAGAAACGCGACCGGCGACTGCCATGTTGAACACAGCATTTTGGAGCTGCGAGTGCTTCGGGAAGGCTACCCACTGGGTATCGCCGTTCTCGTCAGCAACCAGAGCAACACGTACGGCACCGATTGGGCCGGCAAAGTCCATGCCGGAAAGTGTGGTCGACATCGACGCTGCGTTAATTGCGACGGTGTCATAAACCTCGTCTGGTGCAATCGAAGTCACGGTGATAACAACTTGGACCTCGTTGCGAATGCCATCGGCAAAAGCCGGGCGCAATGGGCGGTCAATCAGACGTGCCGTCAAAATAGCATCTGTCGGTGGACGGGCTTCACGACGGAAGAATGAACCCGGGATCTTACCGGCTGCATACTGACGTTCTTCAACATCAACGGTCAGCGGGAAGAAGTCGAAACCTTCACGTGGGTTTTTGCCAAAGGTGGTGGTCGATAACATCGATGTGTCTTCGTCAATCGACACCATCGTTGCGCCAGCGGCCTGCTTGGCCAGACGACCGGTTTCGAAACGTACGGTACGAGTACCGTATTTGCCATTATCAATAACGGCTTCTGCAAATTGAATTTCTGGACCTTCCATAGGTCTCCTTTCATACAATCTGCATCAAACCTGAAGGTCGGTCTTCGATCGAAGCCTCCGCAACGTGTGCTCCGGAGGCCACTGTCGAGGACCGGGTCTCGGAACAGGCTTGATGCAAAATATCTCCGGTACCGTTTGGTACCGACTTCTAGTCTAGTTAAACTTCAAGGCGGCGTCCGGTAATTTTCCGGAGCGCCGCCCCAATGTGTGTCTCACCTTATTTGCGCAGACCCAAACGTTCGATCAATGAACGGTAGCGTTCAATATTTTCGGAGTAGAGATACTGCAACATACGACGACGGCGACCAACCAGAGCCATCAGGCCACGGCGGGTGTGGTGGTCGTGTGGGTGATCCTTGAGGTGCGCAGTCAGATTCGAAATACGACGAGAAAGTACAGCAACCTGTACCTCCGGTGATCCGGTGTCACCTTCATGGGTGGCGTATTCGTCAATAATCTGCTGTTTTACTTCACGGGAAATCGACATGAGAAACTCCTTGAGAGTTGTACCGCGTTCATTCAGAGGCCGAGTGTTCGGCCGGTGCCGCCACCGCGGACCGCAGCGTACACCAACGCTCTACGCTACCACCTTCACCCCGAAGCACCCAACTCAGTTCGCTCCATGCGCCACGCAGCTGTGACATAGGGAAGGCGAATACTCGCAGAGTGTCCATAACCCAGGTGTTCCAACAGGTACCAATTGAGGTTGTCATGCATACGTTTTCGTTGCTTGTCGTGTGTGCGAAGGTAGAACGCCCGGGACATCATTAGGTGATGAATTTGTTCAACGGTCAGCTTTTGTTCCCAGCGCCACCACTCCCCCACAGGCTGGGTAAAGCTCGAGCTCAGCTCGGGTGGCTGTTCCACGGGGTGAATGTCTCCGGAGTGCATTATTTTGCACAGTCGCAGCACCCATGCTTGAGATGTATCGATTTGATGATGCACGATGCCGAAGACACCATCGTCGGCAAGCAATTTGGATACTTTCCGACTACCTTGCGGCGTGTCGATCCAATGCCAAGACTGAGCCGCCACCACCAGGTGTGCTCGAGATTCCCACTTAGCAATGTCGAGGTTCTCGATTTTGGACACCACGGTTTCGACTTCTGGGTGTTCATTTGCTAAGACGGTCAGCATGTTAGCCGCTGGATCAACGGCCACCACCTCCCAGCCCGCAGCGACCAGTTGTGCTGTAAACAGCCCTGTACCGGCGCCAAGGTCTATAGCAAGTCCTGGTTGACGTTGGCTCAGAAAATCTAGAATTTCGGACTGATAACCGGGCCGCACACCGTGATAGAGGTCAGCCTGATCGGTGTCAAAGGCCAATGTGTATCGGTGACGGGTGTCCTGGCTGAGCTTTAGGGCGACAGTGGGACGGTTGGACAATGACTTTTATCTCCGAGGTTGGGGTGCATCAATTTCAGGGGCTTTGCCGGATAAGATCTCGCCGGCTTGGCCGACGTCTGCATCCATTTGTTCAATGAGATCGTCAATCCCCGTGAAGGCTTTCATACCCCGTAGACGTGCGACAAATTCAACTGCACAGTGCTGGCCATATAAGTTGAAGTCTTCGAGCACTTCTCCGTCGGGCCGATCAAAAATATGTGCTTCCACGGTCCGTACGATGTCATTAAACGTTGGGTTACTCCCCACCGATATGGCGGCGGGGAGTTGATTGCCACGTTCATCGGTGAACCAACCGGCGTATACTCCGTCCGCAGGGATCATGCCTTGTGAGTCTGAGGCAAAATTGGCGGTTGGAAAGCCGAGCTCGCGACCGCGGGCATGACCGTGGACGATTTCTCCTTCAACAGTATGGTAGCGACCAAGAATACGGCTAGCCTGAGCGACCTTGCCCGCTTCGAGGGTATCCCGCACCCACGTTGACGACCATCGCTCGGTTTCTCCGACGTCATCAACTTGGACGACGTCAAAGTTATGGGCCTTACCGAGTTTGCGCAGGGTGTTAATATCTCCGGTATTGCCGGCGCCGAAGCGGGTGTCCGAGCCGACTACGACAATACGTGCGTTGAGGGCCTCGACCAGAATATTCTCGACAAACTCTTGGGCGGTTTGCGTGGCAAAGTCTAGGGTGTAGTGGATGACCAGAGTGGCGTCCAAGTTGCAGGATTCCAGTAGTCGGATTTTCTGCGGCAGTGACACGATCGGCACCAATGGTTCTTCGGGCAAGTGCACGAGCCGCGGGTGCGGGTCAAAGGTGACAGCGACCGATTGCAGGTCATGCTGTTTGGCGGTGTCGTCCACGAGTTTAAGCACTGCTCGGTGCCCTCGATGTACGCCGTCGAAGTTGCCTAGCGTCACCACAGACGGCGATGGGTGGCCGATTGCGGCGGTACCTGCCCAATATTGCACTTGCTGTCTTCCTTTGCTTCGCGAGCGGTTGACTCTAGGTTAGCCGTTTTGGCCGGTGCTTATACAACCAATACAGGCCGATAATGGGCAAGATCAACGGGATGAATCCGTAACCTACCCCAAACGTAGACCACACGGTCGGCTGGGGGAACATTTCGGGAGCGAGCAACGACCACGCTCCAACGATTATCACCCCAAGTAGTTCAAACCAGACGGCCAGGTGCGCGATCTGCCACGCTCGACGACCGGGTGTTGCCAGGGCGAAGGTTGCGATGATGTACACCAGACCGGATAAGCCGGAAAGCATAAATGCAACGGGCGCTTCATCGAATTTTGATAACAGCTGGAATCCAGAGCGCCACGAGGCGGCCAACGCCAATATGGCGTACACCATAACGAGAATGCGTCCGACTCCTGTGGTACGGCCTGAGGGCTCAGCCATGCCAAATCACCTGCAATCTGTGAATCATGACCAATACGGTGGGGCCAACAGCGGCCATGACCAGATTGGACCAGCGAGTTTTGTCGGTAATCCCCCAGAAGAACGCTATCGGGGGCAAGATCATGGCGGTGAAGATATAACCCCAGAATTCCCAGCCCGGTCCGTTTAACGGGATGGGTGAGATCAGGGCATACACAGCATACACCGCGAGATACAGTTCAACTGCGGCCAATGAGAGGATCGAAGAGTCTGCCGGGTGATTCCGGAAAATGGTAGCGATAATGCATATGACCGCTGAGAGAGCGCCAATAGTCGCGCCGGTAATGAACCAGCCGTTGAGAATCATGCCGGTGCTCCGGTGATATCTTCCATTGTGGAGAATACAATTTCCGGTTTGGACTCTATCTTGCCAGCGCGTTCGGCATCTGTAATCAAGGCAATGACCTTGCCTTTGTCCAAATGCGCCGCAAGAAGTTCTGTGGAATCCGACGCGGTAATACGCCGACCGTGTACGAGATCTGTTGCTTCGGCTTCGCTGACAGTCCGCGTTGGAAATAGTTTTGCGGCCGCCGTAGAAATATCGGTGTAGCGGAATTCTTTTCCGAGTTGTTCTAGAGTAACAGCGTTATCGACATGGTAGGGGCCGACCGCTGTACGTCGTAGGGCGGTCAGGTAGCCACCGGTTTGTAATGCTTCACCAATGTCTCTGGCTAACGCACGGATGTATGTTCCAGGTGTGCAGACCACTTCGACATCGACGTCTATGGTCTTGCCATCGTGGGCTCTACGAATCGCTTCGATATCAAAGCACTGGATGGTGACTTCACGAGATGGGATTTCAACGGTCTCACCGTCGCGCACCCGCTGATAGGCACGTTTACCATCGATTTTGATAGCCGAAACTGCTGACGGCACCTGCTGAATGGTCCCGGTGAGGTCGTTGATGGCGCGTTCAATGTCGTCGACGGTGACGGCATTTGCTAGTCGAGTTTGAACGATCTCGCCGTCAGCGTCGTCTGTCGAGGTGTTGTGTCCAAGGCGAATCGTTGCCCGGTACGTTTTGGTGGTTTCCACGATGTAGGTGAGCAGACGGGTGGCCTTGTTGAACCCGATGACCAACATTCCTGTAGCCATCGGGTCCAGCGTGCCGGCATGGCCCACTTTTCGGGTACCGGCAATTTTGCGGGTGCGAGACACCACATCGTGGGATGTCCAACCCGCAGGTTTGTCTACCAGTATCAGTCCCGAAACGAGTCCAGCCATGTTGTTATTCCTTGTAAGGGTCTTCGTCGCCCGCATAGGTTGCGGAATCGCGTTGAGCAGCGATTTCTGCATCCCGTGCTTTGGCTTCGCGCAATACTTCTTCTAGTTGTGCTGCACTTTCGGGAACCGTGTCGCGGATGAGTTCCAAGGTTGGAACCAAACGGATGTTGAGGCCTCGACCCATTTCACGGCGTAACAGGCCACGGTTTTCTTCCATTGCACGGTGTGCACTGGCTACCGCTTCTTCATCGCCAAAGACGGTGTAGTACACGGTTGCCTGCTGCAGGTCGTTGGTGACACGAGCCTCGGTGAGGGTTACGTTGTCAATACGATCGTCCTTGATCGTTTTCTGCAAGGCTTCAGCGAGGATAACTTTGATCCGTTGTGCCAAGCGTGCGGCACGTGTGTGATCTGCCATTGTAGATCTCCTGAGGTATGGGCCCGCGGCGCCCCGGTCTGGAGCGCCGCGGGTGTGCAAATTAGTCGCGTGGCTTCTCTTGCATCTCGTAGTTTTCGATGATGTCGCCTTCGCGGATGTCGTTGATCTTGCCAAGTCCAATACCGCATTCGAAGCCCTCGCGAACTTCGGTGACATCGTCGGTGAAACGACGTAGCGAGGTAACCGTCACGTTATCGCCGACCACCTTGCCGTCACGCAGCAAGCGCGCCTGAGTGTTGCGGCGCATGATGCCCGATGAAACCATCGAACCGGCAATAGTACCGGCCTTCGATGAACGGAAGATCTCGCGGACTTCGGCGCGGCCGAGGACCACTTCTTCGTAGATCGGCTTGAGCATGCCCTTGAGTGCCAGTTCGATGTCGTCAATGACGTCGTAGATGACATTGTAGAAGCGCATATCGACGCCTTCTTCATCCGCGATTTCGTTGACGCGCTCAGCTGGACGCACGTTGAACCCGATGATAATAGCGTTATCAACGGTTGCCAGGTTGACGTCGTTCTGTGTGATTGCACCGACACCGCGGTGGATAACACGTAATTGAACTTCGTCTTCTCCGCCAACATCGACCTGCATGAGCGAATCTTCGAGTGCTTCAACAGGACCGGATGCGTCACCTTTGATAATGAGGTTGAGCGTATCCAGTTTGCCTTCGGCAACTGCCTGATCGAACTCTTCCAGAGTGATGCGTTTACGACGACGAGCCAGTGTTGCGTTGCGCTTGACTGTTTCACGACGCTCCGCAATCTGACGTGCAGTGCGTTCGTCGTTGGTTACCAAGAAGACGTCGCCTGCACGTGGCACGCTGGACAGGCCGAGGACCTGCACCGGACGTGATGGGAGGGCTTCGCTGACGGTTTCGCCATATTCGTCGAACATCGCACGAACACGACCGTGTGCATCTCCGACTACCACGGTATCGCCAACACGCAGCGTACCGGTTTGGACAAGCACCGTAGCCACAGGACCGCGGCCACGATCGAGGTTGGCTTCAATAGCCACACCGCGTGCGTCACGATCTGGGTTTGCGTTGAGTTCAAGTGCGGCGTCTGCCGTCAGGAGGACCGACTCAAGCAGACCGTCAATATTCTGGTTCTGGAGGGCCGATATTTCCACGAACATGGTGTCGCCACCGTATTCTTCAGGAACCAGGCCGTATTCGGAGAGCTCAGCGCGGATACGATCCGGGTTCGCGCCTTCCTTGTCGACCTTGTTAATGGCCACCACGATCGGTACTTCAGCGGCTTTGGCATGGTTGAGCGCTTCAATTGTCTGCGGCATAACGCCGTCATCAGCTGCTACTACCAGCACGGCAATGTCAGTGACTTTGGCACCGCGGGCACGCATGGCGGTAAACGCCTCGTGGCCCGGAGTATCAATGATTGTCACCGCACGGTCTTTACCTTCGTGTTGAACATCAACCTGGTAAGCACCGATGTGCTGGGTAATACCGCCGGCTTCAGATTCGCGAACCCGTGCTTTACGAATCGCA
Source organism: Yaniella sp. (assembly GCF_030453185.1). Classification (GTDB taxonomy): domain Bacteria; phylum Actinomycetota; class Actinomycetes; order Actinomycetales; family Micrococcaceae; genus Yaniella. The sequence continues at coordinate 62,668 of NZ_JAKDKW010000002.1, forward strand.
TCCAAAGTACGGGTTTTACCGTGGTCAACGTGACCCATTACAGTCACCACGGCAGGACGAGCGATCATGTCTTCTGCAGCGTCTTTGTCATCCAAATCGATGTCAAAGTCGTCAAGAATTTCACGGTCTTCATCTTCTGGGGAGACGATCTCGACTTTATAGCCGATCTCAGCGCCCAATACCTCAAAGGTGGCCTCATCCAGCGACTGGTTCGTGGTAGCCATTTCACCAAGGTGGAATAGCACAGTCACCAGTGCTGCCGGGTCTGCCTTAATTTTGTCGGCAAGATCAGCAATGGAAGAACCACGGCGAAGACGAATAACAGTATTGCCGTCGCCCCTAGGGACGTTCACGCCACCGATTACCGGTGCCTGCTGATGCTGATCGTCATTACGCTGACGTCTCTTCGAACGGCGACGACGACCAGTCTGCGGGCCGCGACCGAATGCACCCTGAGGTGAACCGCGACCAGGACCACGGCGTGGACCTCCGCCACCGCGACGTGGGCCGCCACGGCCTGCGTCTGCTGGTGTAGGTTTCTGGATCTGGTCCGGCATCATTGCTGGTGTTGGGCGTGGGCCAGACTCGCGTGGCTGCTGTGGCTTCGCACCAGGCTTTTGACCTGGTTTAGGTCCTGCCTTGGCAGGGCCTTTACTTGGCCCTGGCTTCGGCGCTCCACGACCAGCGGGACGTGGGCCTCCACCGCGTTCTTGACGCATGCCCTGTTGTGGGGCGAACGGGTTGTTCCCCGGACGTGGCCCCCCACCGCGTGGGCCAGGACGTGGCGCTGTGGTGTCTTGTTTGGCTTGGAAAGGATTGTTGCCTGGGCGTGCTGCTCCTGGTTTTGGAGCAGCCTTTGGACCTGGTTTTGGAGCTGCCGGCTTTGCGGCAGGCTTCGGGGTGGCAGGCTTTGCCTCAGGTTCTGGTTCCACGGGCTGTGGTTCTGCAGGTTTGGGTTCTGCAGGTTTGGGTTCGGCAGGTTTCGCAGCTGGTTTTGGCGCTTTTTCTTCGGGCGCTTCAGCTTGCGGTTCAGGTTTCGGTGCTGCGGCCTTCGGCTCTTCAGCCGGCGCTTTGGCTTGTTCCGCTTTCGGTGCAGCAGGCTTTGCCGGCTTAGGTTTCGGAGCGGCAGGCTTAGCTGGCTGCGGTTTTGCAGCCGGTTTTGCAGCCGGTTTTGGCTTCTCCTCAGGTGCCGCATTTTCAAATTCGGCACGCAGGCGTTTCACCACTGGTGGTTCAATAGTTGAGGAAGCTGAAGATACAAACTCGCCAATTTCTTCGAGTTTGCTCAGCGCCTCGCGGGAAGGAATCCCAAGTTGCTTGGCAACTTCGTGGACGCGCAATTTCGCCACGATTCTCCTGTTCTGGCTGAATCGTGGCCTGCACTATTTAGTACACAACCGCGATTCTGGCCGGTCGAATGTATGCTCTGTCGTCATACGCACAAGACCGCCTAACAGGTGGCTCATGCGTCGTGAGCTGACTTTGATATTCATCGTTGGGCACTCATCGTGTGCTCACCGGGTATCCATCAGTTCTCTGACCCGCTTTCATCATTGTTCGGTGTGTTGGTGTCATCTTCACGACACTTGAGCAGTGCCGCTTCGAGCTTTTCGGTATCGACTTGATTGCGAAAAGCACGATTGAACGCACGCCTTTGTAGCGCCGTAGATAAACACCCCGGCTCGCGATGCACCCATGCACCCCGTCCCGGCAATACGCTGCGCTCATCGATCACCAATGATCGGGAATCAACGGTTCTGTCATACGCAACACGTACTAGGTTTGTAGTCATTTCGCGCGTGCGACATCCGATACATAATCGCATCGGTTTATGGTTGGCCATAGCCCTCCAGATCTATCAAACGCGCGTCGACCTGTACTAGTCTAACTCAATTCGGCTCATTGACGCCAAAGCGCTTAGTCGTCAGCGGATGTTTGGGCCGCAACCTGCTGTTCGTAGACCGACTCCCCCATAATATCGATACGCCATCCTGTGAGTTTTGCTGCCAAGCGAGCATTCTGTCCTTCCTTACCGATGGCCAGCGATAGCTGATAATCGGGGACAACGACAGATGCTGATCTCGTGGCTTCGTCGACACCGTACACTTTGACTACTTTTGAAGGCGATAGCGCTGCCGTTATGAATTTCACAGGATCTGCGGAGTGGTCGACGATATCAATTTTCTCATCATTGAGTTCAGTCATGACAGCACGCACACGAGCACCCATCTCACCGATGCATGCGCCCTTCGCGTTGATGCCGGGTTCGTTTGCGCTGACCGCAATCTTGGTGCGGTGACCCGCTTCGCGTGCTATCGCTGATATCTCTACTGTGCCGTTGGCAATTTCGGGGACTTCAAATTCAAAGAGTTTCCGGACAAGACCGGGGTGAGAACGCGATAGCGTTACTGATGGTCCCTTGTTGCCGCGGCCTACTGATACCACGTAAGAACGCAAACGTGTGCCATGAGAATAATTTTCGCCAGGGACCTGTTCGGCCGGTGGAAGAACCGCCTCCACGCTGCCCAGGTCTACCTGGATCATGTGAGGGTTTGTGCCCTGTTGAATCACACCGGACACAAGCTGATCTTGTTTGTCTCGGAACTCTCCTAAGACTTGATCATCTTCGGCGTCTCTCAAACGCTGCACGATAACTTGTCGTGCCGTTGAAGCAGCCACTCGCCCAAAGCCCGAAGGAGTGTCGTCGAATTCCCCGATCGGTTCGTCATCCTCACCATATTCTGTTGCCCAGATGGTGACTTTTCCCGATTTTGTATCGAGTTCGGCACGAGACTGCGGAATCGCGCCTGGAGATTTGTGGTAGGCCAACAAGAGCGCCTGTTCTATTGTTGGGATGAGCTGCGCCAACGGAACCTCATGTTCCGTCTCGAGCATTCGAAGCAAGGAAATATCGATGTCCACCAGGTTCCTCCGTGTGTTCATTCACTTGTGATTCTGTTATACGTTCAATTATTTTCTGAATACTGTCAGAGTATCCTGGCTATTTTAGCTGAACTTGCACGATTGCGTTAGAAAGCTGCTCGTACCGATAGTGTTCTGGATCAGAATATTTGACCGGCATGCCCTTCTTCGCCCCCGGAATGATTTGCACCAGCTCAACACCATCGTCGTCAACACTGTGGATCTTGGCGTCGTCAGGCTCACCGCCGTCAAGCATGACATTTACTACACGTCCAAGATTCTTATCCCAGTGGTGCTGACGGACCAGGGGCCGATCAATGCCTGGCGTCGAGACTTCAAGCGTGTACGTCTCTGTTCCGATTTCAGGGATGTAGTCTCCCTGCGCATCAAGGGCGGCCGAAATCTCGTGAGTTACTTCGGCGATTGAGTCAAGAATGACACCGTCAGAGTCATCGACACGGTCTACAAATACTGATAGCACCCGGTCGCCAGGTGCTCCCCCAACGACGACTTCTTCGCACCACAGTCCATGACCTTCAACTATGGCACCGATGAGGGCTTGTAGCTCGGATCGCTCCATAGAGTCCAGTTCAGATACAGCTGGTTTTGATTCAGATGAATTTGTTGCGAAACTACGACGGTTAGCCATAATGCGTTGATGCACTCCTTGTAGTGTTGGTAATACAGTTGTACCAACCTCGGGGACGTCTTGGTGTTGTTGAAGATAACTGTGACACAATACTGTGATGTGATGGAACTGAATTCGACCGCCCCTACGGAGAAGTCTCGTCCACGAGTGCTTCGTGGACTGGTTGCAATAGTTGTGACCGCCGCTCTTGTTGGACTTGGAATCTGGGTTGGGTCCAGTTATTTCCGAGGGGCGGAAGGGGTCGCACCTTCAGATAGTGAGCTGTCAGCCTCGCAACATACAAGTCATCTAGTTCGGTCGCTGCGTATTTCAGCAGCTTCCAATACAACGCCGCCCAACATTGCTTCTATTCCCGAGGCTGCAGCTGGAGTTGAACCGTTTGAATGCGGAACTCGATTTTCAACGGCTTTAGAAGATGCGGTTGTTGACCTGGTCGGTGTCGATTATTTATCGACCGTTGCTGGATCTCGCTCGCTCGATGTAGAGCCCTGGCGGGTTCAGCAAACGCAAGCTCATACTGGCGCCATTGCACTTAAGCAGTTATTTCCTGAAGAGTGTACCCCCCAAGTTCCGATAGTGTACTCGCTGGATGCCGATATGCGTTTCGCCGATGCCATCAGTGTTCGTCAGATGCTCCTGGGGTCGGATGAACTCGTCGAGGAATGGTCACAGCTCTACTTGCTCGCGGAAACCGAAGAGGAACGAGAGATCGCTTTATCGGGGCTCTGGCAGGTTGTGAATTGGGAAGCCTCGGCGTCTCCCGGGCGCTCCCCTTTCTCTCTGGTTTGGTAATTTCCAAGCAGCATCTCTGAATCAGTCTGTGTGCACGAAAAAACGGCCAACACGTGCTGGTTGGCCGTTTTTCAATATCTGCGATGAAAGCCTATCCTTGGCTGTTTTGGTACTTGCGTACCAGGGCCACCACATGATCTAATGCATCGTCGAGCGGAATATCTTCACGGGTGTCCGCATGGCGGTCCTTAAGTTCCAAAGTGCCTTTGGCCAGGCCACGTCCGACAATCAAATGCAGGGGCACACCGATGAGTTCTGCATCGGAGAACTTCACGCCGGCTTGTGCTTTTCGACGGTCGTCGTAGAGTACTTCTACTCCGGCGGCTTCCAGTTTCGTTGCGAACTCTTCTGCAGCTTCAAAAATCTCATCGTCTTTACCAGTTGCAACAATATGCACGTGAGCCGGTGCTACATTCATAGGCCAAATCAGGCCCTTATCGTCGTGGTGTGCTTCAGCAAGGGCGGCGACCGCACGAGATATTCCGATACCGTAGGACCCCATGGTGACTACGACTTGTTTGCCATGTTCATCCAGCACCTTTAAGTCCAGTGCTTCGGCATATTTACGTCCGAGTTGGAAGATATGCCCCATCTCCATACCGCGGCGCGTCGCAAGTGGGCCGGAACCATCTGGCGCCGGATCCCCATCACGAACAGCCGTTGCTTCAATAACTGCATCCCAGGTGAAGTCCCTATCGGCGACCAAACCAAAAACGTGCTTTTGATCTTGGTTGGCACCGGTGACCCAGCTGGAACCGCTCACGATCCGAGGATCTACAAAGAACGGTATTCCGGTCTGAGACTTCGTGCCCAGCATTGGAATGGCATTGCCATCCTGCAACAAGGTCGGGCCGATGTATCCAGGCACCAGATTGGCGTGTTTGGCAATGTCATCATGGGTGGCCGGTTCAACTTCAGGTTCACCAGCCACGCCGAGTGCATCGGGGATGAACGCTTCAAGTCGTTTAACGTCGACCTCGCGGTCTCCTGGCACCGCGACGACGAATAGTTGACGCTCACCACCATCCAGGACGGCAGTTAGCACCACACATTTCAGCGTTTCGGAGGCTTCCCAGCTGCCGTTGTCTTTCGGAGCGAGTTCGTTGGCGACTTCTACGAGTGCAGCAATGGTAGTTGAGACGGGAGTGTCTTTGACTTCGGCAGCAGGTGCTTCGGTGTAGTCGATGGTTTCCGGCACAACGGTGTCAACGGCTTCAACATTTGCTCGGTATCCGCCTGGAGATTCAACGAAGGTATCCTCACCGGCAGCGGACGGGTGCAGGAACTCCTCAGACCGCGATCCACCCATGGCACCAGCCATTGCTTGAACTGCCACGACTTCAAGACCGAGACGTTCGAATATACGAACGTAGGCCAGACGGTGCTTATCGTAAGCTTCGTTCAAACCATCTTGGTCAATGGTGAAGGAGTAGGAGTCCTTCATGATGAATTCACGAACGCGAAGTAAACCGGCCCGTGGGCGGGCTTCATCACGGTATTTCGTCTGGATCTGGTACAGGTACACTGGCAGATCTTTGTATGACGAATAGTGGTCTTTGACCAGCAAGGTGAACAACTCTTCGTGCGTTGGCGCTAGCAGAAAATCTGAGCCAGAGCGGTCTTGCAAACGGAAAATGCCGTCCCCATAATCTTCCCAGCGACCAGTTGCCTCATACGGTTCTTTTGGCAATAATGCGGGGAAGTGCACCTCTTGGCCGCCGATGGCGTTCATTTCTTCACGAACGATATTCTCGACCTTATTTTTCACTCGCAGGCCAAGCGGCAACCAGGTGTAGCCACCAGGGGCTGCACGGCGAATATAACCAGCACGGACTAGCAGTTTATGGCTGGCGACTTCGGCATCGGCCGGATCATCACGCAGGGTGCGGAGGAATAAGCTTGACATGCGCAAGGGCACTCGGGGCTCCGTTCGTTAACAAATTTTTGGGTATCTCGATGTATTCTACCGCAGCATTTCTTGCAGCTGATCGGTCAGTGTCAGTGATAGGGCAACATCTACTGGTGGTGTGGATGATGCCACAAGGACAGTGTTTTCATCACGCGAGATCACTACTGATGATGCCGTATCATCGTCGCGTTCAATCTGCACTTCGAAAGCATCGTCGGTGTGGTGGTTCAGTGGCTCGACTTCAGCTTTCAGCACTGGGCAATTTTCCACGAAGTCTTGTAGCTCGGTGGTGAAAGCATCGGCTTCGTCCACCGTGGGGAAGCCAAAAACCCCCAGGGACTGTGATTCTTCTTCGTCATCATCATTTGGGGTGGTCATCTGACCGAATCCGGCAATTTCTGGGGCTGTTTCCGGCACCCGTGGGCAGTGTGAGCCGTCCCCGGCCTGCTTCGGCAACACGAGGGTGGTGAAGGCTTCCAATGCGCTATCACCGGTGGGGAGTTCTGCAGGTTGGGGGTGTTCCAAAACTTCGGCAATATTGGCGGTAACCAACTCATCAGTTATTGCCGTCTCGGATACCTCCGGAGAGCTGGAAGCACTAACCGATGCTTCCGGCGGCAAGGGCTGATCAGTACAGGCTGTCAACGCAAGAGCAGCGACAAAGATCAAAACGTTGCGACGTTTCATGATGCTTCCTGCACCGCCTGGGTAATCTCGGCAAGGGTGTCGGCTGCGCTCTCGACATCGCTACCCGGTTCTACCAGAATCCAAAATACCTGTGTGTCGAATCGGACAATAATGGTCGATGATGTCACGGCAATATTTTCGGATTCGGGTTCCGGAATATCATCGGGGGAAATCACGTAGTCTGGCAGCGCGCCCGGGTCCGAGATGGCCATATCTGCCCCTTCCAGTTCACCGGACAATTCGCCGGACGAACTCAGAACCAGGTCCTGGTCAGCTGCTTCTAAAGACTCCGGAACGTTGATTCCCTCGGCTTCTGACATAGATGTTGCCGTATAGTCCAAGGTTAAAACGTTCGTGTCATCGATGGTGAGATCAACGGAATCGCAGTCCCTCCAAGCCGCGGTGCGTGCGTTGAAGTAGTTCTTGGCATCTTCGGAGGTGTCGAATGCGGCAGCAACAACGGTCTGGGCTGCATGGGTGTTCTCGCCACTTTGCGAACTAAACCCGACGACGAGGTCATTGGTGGTGTAGTACTGCGGGTCCACGGTGCCCGCGCATTCCGCAGGTTCGGGATCATACTGGGCCAGACTGTCATCTGCGGATTGTAGTGTGTTCACTGCGGGAACACCGGTAGAGATGATCGCATCGTCGTCCATGGCCACACTTATGGCCTGGTGGTAAAGAGTCTGTGCAGGCACTTCGACCTCTGGCGGCGGTGTCACATCCACCGAAGACTGCTCGCGCGGCTCAGCGCAGCCGGTAAATACCAGCACGCCAGCGACGATCAAAGCCAGGTGATTGCGCATGCCTGCTTGTCCTCTCACGGTGGTTAAAACAATACGGTAGCGAAGTGGTCAACGGTAGCAAAGCCAACGCGTTCATACGTTCTGATGGCGGCGGTATTGTAATCGTTGACGTAGAGCGACACCACTGGGACGAGTTTCAGTGCACGGTTAACGACGGAGGCCATGGCCGGTGCAGCGCGCCCCTGCCCGCGTGCGTCGGGACGTATCCAGACACCTTGAATTTGAATGGCTTCAGAAGTGACGATACCGAAGTCGGCTTTAAACCTGACCGATTGTTGCTCCGTTTCGATCATGGTATGACCCTTGGCGATGAGTTGACGAACGCGCAGGCGGTATCCATTCGAGCCATCTGCCAGGGGTGAGTACCCAAGTTCTTCGGTGAACATGGATACGGATGCAGGTAGGACGAGGTCGTAGTCGGCCTCGGTTGCCGTGCGGATATTCGGGTTGTCCAAGACCGAGGAGTGTTCGGTGATGGTCATAAAGGGCTGGTCGTTTCGTATTTCGCGAGCAGATTGAGGGCCGTGTTGCAACGATTCCCACACACCAGTGACCGCGGGTTGGGGGCCGAAAATGGAACCGAAATGTTCGTCGAGTGCCACAAGGGCTTGGCCGAAGTAGGCACCATGTTCAGGGTCGTTGGTTATAGGGACGATGTTTGCCCCAGCCCAGCACGCTGCCAGAAGTTGACCGGGTTGAGCAGGGTCGAAAATTCCAAGAAATATACCCCGGGCAAAACCACCGATAGGTCCTGCACGGCGACCCGTGTCCAGGATGGATTGGACGTACGCGCTGGTGATGGGCTGTTTGCTGACGAGTTTTCCCAGCGCTGCGGTATCCGAATTAGCTAGGATACGCACCGTATCGCCGGTGGCACGTGCCACAGCGTCTTCGGCGTCCAGCAGCCAGCGCAGCGTACGGGTCAGATGCCGCAAGGTCACCCTTTCTAAAAATCCAGTCTTTTAAAACAGTGTCACAGGTTTGATGAGGTCGGCAATGATCAACAATACTGCCATGCTTAATAATAGGCCGAACACCACAATGGTGAGTGGGAACATTTGGGCGATGTCGAATGGGCCAGGATCTGGTTTACCACGGAGTTTGGCCCAGCCACGTCGAATCCATTCCCAGAGGCCGCCAAGTACGTGACCACCGTCCAGTGGGAGCAGTGGAATCAGGTTGAACACCATGAGGGCAACGTTCAGCCCTGCAATCAGTGACAACAGCATTGCGCCGCGATCAGCAAGCGGGATGTCCTGTTGTGCAGCCGCTTCCCCTGCGATTCGCCCAACGCCGACGACCGAAACCGGTCCGGTGGGATCACGTTCGCCGTCTGTTAGCAGGACCTTGGCAGTGTCCCAGAGTTTGGCCGGCAGCACGGTGATGACGGAGAAGGTTCCGGAGATTTGGTCGCCGAGCACGCCAAAGGCAGCCGTGACGGGCTGCTCAACATTTTCGATCTGCGATGACATCCCGATAAATCCCACTGACGTAGTCTCGACGTCGCCGGAGGCATCGGTAACCGACTGGTTGAAACGGTCGAGTTGAGGACGTTCGGTGAGTACCGGGGTGATGGTTGAGCTCAGAGTCTCACCGTCTCGTACGTATGTGATATTCGTCTGAGCATTGGCCCGCTTACGGATAGCCCCCGAAAGCTCATCCCAGTCCGACACTTCTTGGTTATTGAAGTGTGTAACGGTGTCGCCGGGACGTAAACCCGCTTCCCACGCAGGGGAAGGTTCGTCGTCCGCACCGCAATCGGCCTGCAGGGCGGCAGCGTCAGTCGTTTCGGTCATACATTCGAAGACGTCACTGACTTTGGTGGTGGGCGTTGCAACACCAAAAGAGGTGACCAGGATAGCTGTGATGACGAGCGCGATGATCAGGTTCATGAATGGGCCGCCCAGCATGATGATGATGCGTTTCCACACGGGCAGCGAGATAAAGGTGCGTCCTTCATCCTGGGCGGTAAGTTCTGCTGCAGCGTCTTCGCGCGCTTGCTGCGCCATTGTTTGAAAGTAGCGTCGGCGAGACTTCGAGACTTTCTCACCTGGTGTATTGGGCGGCAGCATACCGATCATGGAAACATAGCCACCCAGTGGGATGGCTTTGACGCCGTATTCTGTTTCACCTTTTCTCGTCGACCAGAGGGTTTTGCCGAACCCGATCATGTACTGGGTGACCCGTACATTGAACAGTTTGGCGGGGACCAGGTGGCCGATCTCGTGGAGGGCGATGGATACAGCGATCGCGATCACCATGATGAGGATGCCGGCCACGGCGAGGAGAATCGTCATGCAGGCACCTAGTCGAGGACCACGAGCAGCTCAATGACAGCTTGCAGGAATGCATCGACCTGAGCCTCATCGTAGCCTTGTGGTCCTTTTTCGTTGCTAAAAGTCACGTTGCGTATATCTTTGAGACGCACATGTTCTTCGTCATTGAGGTGGCTTGTGACGCGCGCCATGCAAACGTCGACCTCATCCACGTTATAGCCTGGAGTACCGGTTGTTGCAGAGCGAAACTTCTCACCACGCGGACGCTCAAGCCGGGCGGTGAGCTCTTCGAGCCGAGTGATCAGCTGGAGGTCCCATGCCTGTTGTCCACGGGAAACAATGTAGTCATCACGTTCGGCTTTCCGCAGGGCATCTTCAAGACGTTCCAGCACCTGGTCTACTTGGTCTGTGCGGTAGCCGCCTCGGACCAAGTCAAACGTTTTCTCTTGGACAATGTCGGCGGTAATGCCCGAATCTGTTTCGTAGGCCTGCCGTGAATGGTCGATAAATTCATCAACTTGCCCGGGGTGATATCCATAGTCGCGTTTGGCCACAGAGTTAAATGGTGAGGCCGTTTGAGTTTTTGACACTGTGCTTCCTTTGACGTTTAGCCCATGATTGTGGGCAGAACAACCACGAACAAGGTATATCCAACAGGGATGGCAAATACGATCGAGTCTAGTCGATCCATAACTCCACCGTGGCCTGGAAGGGTGTTCCCCATGTCCTTGACGCCGAAGTCACGTTTAACCATCGAGGCCGCGAAGTCTCCTGCTGTGGCTGCAATCATGACTACGGTACCGATGATGATCCCAACCCACCAGTCGTATTCCAGCCAGTAGTGGGTGACAATGACAGAAACGACAATAGCTCCAAGTAAGGACCCGAAGAATCCTTCCCAAGATTTTTTCGGTGAAATCTTGGGGGCCATGCGGTGTTTACCAAGCGTGACCCCCACTAAGTAACCAAACGTGTCGGAGGCAACGATGCCCAGCACCGTGATGGCGACCAGCCAGGCACCATCCTCAACGTGCAAGAGAGTAATACCGAACGATAGGAAAAAGGGCAGCCAAAGGATAGCTAAGAGTGTGGTCGCCATTGATGCCGCCGGCTTGTCTGGCTCTCCGACCGCGGTCCAGAACACTGTCAGCAGGATACCGCCAAACAATGCGAACACCATGGCGTCGACCCCACCAAACCAGGCGGCGATTGGTATTCCGAGCCCAGCAACCCAGGCGGGTGTGAGGGCTAGGTGAATGTTTTTCGTCTCGGCGACTTGCGCGAGTTCCCAAATACCAAGAGGAACTAATACTGCAATGAGTATTGCCAGCACGATGGGATAAAAGAAAATACCGACGACGGCGGCACCCAGCAATATTAAGCCGACAACAATCGCAGCTGGCAGGTTGCGGCCGGCTCGAGACTCTTTTGGTTGCGCGACGCGTGCCGGTTGCGGCTCGGGTGTCGCTACTTCTACGTGGTCGACGTGGGTCACCGTGAGGATGGTGGACTCTTCCGGATCGAGGTCGTATGCCGGGTCAGACCCAAAATCCAAGTCTTCAATTCCGACCATATCGCTATGGTCGGCTGTCGGCTCGGGTTGAGGTTGCTGCTTTTGTTGACGGGCAGCTTTTCTCCGAATCACCGTTGCTTGGGCATCTTCGAGCGCCCGACGTTCACGGCGGGTTTGAGGGACAATCATCCCGGTCTCTGGGTCCCGTACTGGATCGGGGTACCCCTGTAGTTGCTGAATGACCGGTAACTGTTCGGATTCTGGGTCTGAGTTGGACATGCGAGCTGAGGCTTCGTGAGCCTAGACCTCCATTAGTTCGTCTTCTTTATTCTTCGCCATTTCGTCAATCTGGTCGACGTAATTGCGTGTCAGGTCATCGAGGTCTTTTTCGGACCGGCGGCCTTCGTCTTCACCGATGTCGCCGTCGTCCACCATTTTGTCAATGGATTCCTTTGCACTACGACGTGCGTTTCGCACCGAGACACGGTGATCTTCCGCCTTGGATTTAATCAGTTTGACGTACTCCTGCCGGCGCTCTTTTGTGAGTTCTGGCATAACGACCCGAATGACTTTGCCGTCGTTCGAAGGGTTAGCACCGATTTCTGATGATGATAAGGCCACTTCGATCTCACGCAATGCGGTGACATCGAACGGTGAGATCAGGATGGTTCGGGCATCCTGGACCGCAAATGAGGCCAGCTGCTGCAGTGGCGTTGGGCTGCCGTAGTAGTTGACCAGGACTTTCGCGTAGAGACCGGGGTTTGCACGTCCGGTACGAACCGCGGCGAAATCCTCGCGGGTTGCTTCTAAAGTGCGCTCCATCGCCTTTTTGGCGTCTGATAATACGGATGCGGTCACAGGTTCTCCTTATTTAAGATCTGAGGTGTGGACTAAGTCTAAAACACGCTTGAAGGTGCGGACTTATGGTGTGACGACGGTACCGGTGGAATCGCCCAAGAGCGCTCGTGTCACGTTGCCGTCACCTTCCATTCCAAATACCAACATATCTAAGTTGTTGTCTTTACACATTGTCATGGCGGTGAGGTCCATGACTCGAATGTTTTTGACGATCGCTTCATCGTAGGTGAGGTGATCGAATTTTTTGGCGTCCGGATCCACCTTGGGGTCGGAAGTATAGACACCATCTACCCCGGATTTTGCCATGAGTACTTGATCTGCACGAATTTCCAGCGCACGCTGAGCTGCGACTGTATCAGTAGAGAAAAATGGGAGGCCGGTTCCGGCGCCGAAAATCACGACCCGGTCTTTTTCCATATGTCGTATGGCACGTTGTGGAATATACGGTTCTGCCACCTGGGACATGTGGATAGCTGATTGCACACGGGTATCTACGCCTGCTTGGGTCAGGAAATCTTGGAGTGCTAGCGCATTCATGACGGTGCCCAGCATACCCATGTAGTCAGCGCGACGACGGTCCATTCCATTGATGGAGAGCTCTGCTCCACGGAAGAAGTTGCCACCGCCCACGACAATCGCGATTTCGACTTGGCCAGCGGCTGCAGCAATTTGTTCGGCGACTGACCGAACGGTGTCTGGGTCGATACCGATGGAACCGCCACCAAATACTTCACCTGAGAGTTTCAGCAACACCCTGCGACGCGTCACTTCGTCTTCCTGTGCATCTCTCGGGCCGTCTTGTAGCCCGCCGGGGGTATTGATGGCTGGAGTGTCTGACACGGCAATGCTCCTGTTAGTGCTGATGATCGATAGACATAAAGAAGGGGTGATCACCGGTTGTGGTGATCACCCCCTTGTGTTAGGTAGAAACGATGCTGGTTTTACCTAGTTCATACGACACATAATGTGCCGATAAACTGACTAGGCTCCAACACGGAAGCGTGCAAATGAAACTGCTTTTGTGCCGGCTTCTTCCAGAACACCACCCACGGTGTTCTTGGTATCTTTGGCGAATGGCTGGTCCAACAGGACAACGTCTTTGAAGTAGCCGGTCAAACGGCCTTCAATGATGTTTTGCATGGCGCGTTCAGGCTTGCCTTCAGCACGAGCTGTTTCTTCTGCGATGCGACGCTCGTCCGTAACGATGTCTTCTGGGACTTCGTCACGGTTGAGGTATGTCGGGCTCATTGCAGCAATGTGGACGGCAACATCGTGTGCTGCGGTTTGGGCTGCTTCGCTGTCTGCATCCACGGCAAACAGAACGCCAACCTGGGCTGGCAGATCTGCCGAAGTGCGGTGCAGGTACGGGTCAACGTAGGCACCTTCGAGACGTGCCAAACGACGAACTTCGACCTTTTCGCCGAGCAGCGCGCCTTCTTCTTTAACGTATTCACTCAGTGGGTTGCCGTTGTAGTCGGCAGCCAGCAAGGCGTCTACGTTGTCTACACCGGAGGAAACAGCAACGTTCAAGACGGTGTTGCTGAGTTCGATAAATTTATCGGATTTAGCAACGAAGTCAGTTTCAGAGTTCACTTCGATCATGATGCCGACACCGTCATTGACGGTGGCAGCAATCAAACCTTCTGCAGCTGCACGACCTTCGCGTTTGGAAGCGCCCTGCAGGCCTTTGACACGAATGATTTCCATGGCCTTGTCGACATCGCCATCAGCTTCGTCGAGAGCCTTCTTGACGTCCATCATGCCCGCGCCGGTACGCTCGCGCAGGGCCTGGATGTCCTTGACTGTGTAGTTCGCCATTACAGATATCCCATTCCTTGGATGTTCGTTGCGGGAGTCACCCGCGAGTCTAAAAACGAAACGTAGTTGTGTGGACTAGTGGTCTTCCTTGGCTACAGGCTGCTCGCCTTCAGGTGTGGCGCCAACTTCTTCTGCAATTTCCACAGTTTCTTCGTCAACTGGAGCTGCCGTCTGATCTGCAGCTTCTTCAGTCTGTTCTGTGGCTTCTTCGGCCTGTCCGGATTCCAACAGTTCGCGCTCCCACTCAGCCATTGGCTCTTCGGCCGCACCGGCTTTGCCCTTGCCCTGGTTGCGAACCATGAGACCGTCTGCAACAGCATCGGCAATGACGCGTGTCAACAGGGCGACGGAGCGGATCGCGTCGTCGTTACCTGGGATCGGGTAGGTGACTTCGTCTGGATCAGCGTTGGTGTCTAGGATCGCTACAACAGGAATACCGAGCTTGACGGCCTCGTCGATTGCCAGGTGTTCCTTCTTGGTGTCAATGACCCACACAGCAGACGGTGTGCGAGTCATATTGCGGATGCCGCCCAAGTTGGACTGCAGTTTGTCGAGCTCACGACGAAGCAGCAACAGTTCCTTCTTAGTATGGCCAGAGCCAGCTACGTCGTCGAAGTCAATTTCTTCGAGCTCTTTCATTCGCTCAACGCGCTTGGAAACGGTTGCGAAGTTGGTGAGCATACCGCCCAACCAGCGGTGGTTGACGTACGGCATGCCGACGCGCGTAGCTTGTTCGGCGATTGCTTCTTGAGCCTGCTTCTTAGTCCCTACGAACAGGATGTTCCCACCGTGTGCGACAGTTTCTTTGACAAACTCGTATGCACGGTCAATGAATGACAGGGACTGCTGCAGGTCAATAATGTAAATGCCGTTGCGCTCGGTGAAGATGAAGCGTTTCATCTTCGGGTTCCAACGACGAGTCTGGTGGCCGAAGTGGACACCAGAGTCCAGCATTTCACGCATAGTTACGACTGACATGGTCGCTCCTTCAAGGTTAATCCGCGTGCGGATTGGCCTTCTAGTTATCGGTTCAATATCAACAGCTGATTTTCTCAGCTTCCTAGCGTGAGAGCGATCTTCTCGGGGATCACCGTTGACCGGAATATTCCGGACCGAAAGGTGTCACTGCAGCCCTAAGGTGCACACCTCACGCGCGTAGTCAATTAGGCGCCCACACAGTAGGCGCATAATTGCTTCACCCAGCATACCCTATTGTGCAAACGCTTTTGCACCTTCTGTGATGCTTTGCACACCAGATTATTCCTCGGTTCAGACCATCACGTCACAGGGCCATTCAGGGATTGCTCATTGCTGGCAGATCAAACTCGATATCGCTTCCTCGTTTATTCTTCAACTCGACTTCCCAAAATAACTCACCGTTCTTTTCCTCAAGCTCGATCGATTCGAAGACGGCGGTGGGGTGCAATCCACGTGCCTGTTGCACGGCCGCAGCCAGAGAGACGGATACCCGTTGTGATCGACCGATCTCCTCGTCATCATCCTCGGTCTCGCCAAGAGCAATTTCGCCGCTCGTTGTCACCTCGAGCTCGTACAAAATCCCAGTCGAAACCACTTCGACCTCATATTCGGATCCGTCGTCCTCTCGTTCAACTTCAACAATGACACCCTGGCGATACTGCTTTAAGACAGCTTCAATAATGTCGAGAACTTCTTGGTAGCTCTCATGATGTGTGCTTGAAGTCGGGACTTGCATCTTGCCTGGCGCCAACAGTTCGCGTTCCCATTCAGTCATGGGCTCTTCAGCGGCACCGGTTTCGCCCTTGCCCTGGTTGCGGGCTATCAGGCCGTCAGCAACAGCATCGGCAATCACCCGGGTCAATAGCTCGACAGAGAGAATCGCGTCATCATTACCCGGGATCGGGTATGAGACCTCGTCTGGGTCAGCGTTGGTATCCAAGATGGCCACAATAGGAATGCCTAGTTTATTGGCTTCTTTGACCGCTAGGTGTTCGCGTTCTGTGTCAACAATCCAAACAGCAGACGGTGTACGCGTCATGTTGCGGATACCGCCAAGGTTGGCGCGCAGTTTGGTCAGTTCACGCTTGAGCAGCAGCAGTTCTTTCTTGGTGCGGCCGGAACCAGCTACGTCGTCGAAGTCAATTTCTTCCAGCTCTTTCATCCGCTCAACACGTTTGGAAACAGTGGCGAAGTTGGTGAGCATACCGCCCAACCAACGATGGTCTACGTATGGCATGCCAACACGTGTAGCTTGCTCAACGATCGAGCTTTGAGCTTGCCTCTTGGTGCCCACAAAGGCAATAGTTCCACCGTGCGCAACGGTTTCTTTGACGAACTCATAGGCACGGTCAATGAACGACAAGGACTGCTGCAGGTCAATAATATAAATGCCATTGCGTTCTGTCAGGATAAAACGTTGCATCTTCGGGTTCCAGCGACTTGTCTGGTGGCCGAAGTGGACACCGGTATTCAACATTTCCCGCAGGGTTATGACAGCCATCTTCGCTCCTCCAGCAGCCGGCACGGTCGCTGAGTAGTTATATATCCGAGTAGTTTTATAGAATTCGCAAAATTCACTCCCCAGCATACTGTGTTCACAAGACATGCGGCTTTGAAAACTTTTCCACAATTGGCCAGTTCAAGTCCCACACTTCTTGCCGGACTAGCAAAGTAAGAGCATGCAATACACTTCAACAGCGGCATCACCACCCGATCCTCGTGTCTCCAGGTCACTGGTGGTCGTCATGCTCCAAGCATTGCTGCTGGGGCTCTTCTTTCAGCCGATTCCCGCAGCCAATGCTTCAGGCATACACACGGATGCATCACATACCACTGGCGCGTGGGTGCCGCCCGTCGAAGGGGCTGATGAGTCTGCTGTGCAGGAAGCATTCATTCCACCAAGTATGCCGTGGTCGGCCGCTCACCGTGGCATCGACATCGCCGCACCGACGGCGGAAGTCGTTGCTCCTGGCGGTGGTGAAGTCACCTTTGCTGGTGTCGTCGTCGACCGGCCTGTCATCAGCATTCGCCATGACAACGGGCTCATCTCATCCTTGGAACCGATTGAATCCGACCTAGCCGTTGGAGACCCAGTATCGCAAGGTCAGGTTGTTGGCAATATCTCCGCTAACCAGCAACACTGTGACAACCAGTGTGTGCACTGGGGTGTTCGGAAACCGGACGCCTGGCAAATTGGCTCGACCCTGCGGGATTTATATATCGACCCGGCCTTCCTCCTGGGCTGGAGTAAGCCGTCAATTTTATGGCCGGTACATTCTGATCCGCCGTCCTAGGAGGTCCGACGGGTACGACGTTGATGAATGTCTTCAGCTAAGTCCACAAGCACTTTGGCGGAGTCATCCCAACGAAAGGTCTGGGCCTGCCGTACAGCACCGATAGATGCGCGGACAAATGCTTTGTCATCCTCTAACGCAAGGACTGCATCCGCTACTTGACGGCTAACGTGTTCAGACTCGATATCTACAAACTGCGCGCCAGGATTGGTACGGCCACCAATCTCCTGAAATATTTCTAAGTTCGATAGAACTACAGGGGTCCCCTCTGCCATGGCCTCGGCTACGGGCAGCCCGTAGCCTTCAGACCGCGACGTCGTGACTAACGCAGTGGCCTCTCGGAGCAGGTTTCGGTATCCAATATCATCGATACCGTCATGGAAATACAGCTGGCCTGTTTCAACCCCATGAGCATGAGCGAAGTCGAGGTATTCCTGTCGCCGTTCCTCGGTTATACGGGAGCACAAATGCAGCTGATACTCCGGAAGATATTGCAGTGCACTAATCACGGTTTCCACGTTTTTGTACTCCATGAAGGAGCCCATGTAGATCAACGTTTTTTCTCGTGGCCCAGCAGGATCGCGTGCATGATCAAGCTCTGGTGGCGCATTGGAAATCACGTGTACAGGCCGGCTAGTCAGATGATGTTTGCGAATCAACCGTTGCGACGTTTTGGAGACGGTGGCGACGGCATCAGCCCCATTAAGCAATAGACGTTGCGGCGCGTAGGTGAGGTGATACAAGTACCAGAGCCCTCGCACTGGCTGGGAAAGATTCCGCGGAGGGCTCCGGTGCTGGTAGTAAATCAGATCATGTAGCGTTAAAATCAGCCCAAAGTCACGGCCGGCGGAACCCATCGTTTGCATCGGAGAAAAGACTACGTCCGGCTGATAAGCGTTAAGTTTCAACGCTGCCATGGGTTCGCTCACGGATGTCGGGGCGTGGAACTCTACGACATCCACGTTCTGGGGCAAGAGATCACGCTGCGCCGAATCGTGGATGATTATCGTGGGGTTTGTCAGTTGTGCCACTGCATGGATCAATGAGTGGCTAAAGCGTGAGATTCCGTCATGAAAGTCGGTTCTGATATACCGGCCATCCATGAAAAATCTCATCGTTACTCCCCCAGAATTCTCTTCCGCTGCGGCATTCCGACAGGGGGGAACAACACAGCGGAGATGGAAACATGTTCTGTTCCCACGTATGTTCAACCAGCTCAGATAGACCGATCCAATCGTAGGGTGTACCGGACTTGAACCGGTGACCAAAGGATTATGAGTCCTCTGCTCTAACCAACTGAGCTAACACCCCTCGCGTGTCTCTACACAGCGCAAGTTAACATTTGCAGCCAACGCTGTAGGGACACGATCACACAGTCTAGCGCAGCTTGGCTTCAGAAATCATTACTGAGACTTCGTCTGACGTAGCGCCGTGATATATCTTGTGAAGAATATCCATAATTCTTTCATGATCGTGCTGAGACGCAAAATAGTGCGAGGCTTGCCCCATAGCTAGTTGTTCCTCCCGACTCGCACCAAGAACTGTATTCATTTTCCTGGCCATGTCTTCCGGATTATTCGGCTGAAATAAGTAGCCATTGACCCCTTCAGAGACTAAGTGTGGCAGTGCCATGGCATCAGTAAGCACAACCGGAGTTGAAGCGCTCATGGCTTCTAAAGAAGCGAGCGACTGCAACTCTGCTGTACAAGGTTGGGTAAAAACGTCTGCCCGAAGATACGCTTCACGGAGTTCTTCATCCGAGACCAGTCCTCGAAAAACAACACGATCCGCTACGCCGAGTTGATCTGCCAGTCGGCGTAAAGAATCTCGTAGTTCTCCGTCACCGATGATTTCGGCGTGAACGTTCAGATCGGGGTCTGTCATCGTCAAAGCCTTGAGCAAGACATCTACATTTTTCTCCACGGCGAGACGTCCGACGAACAGCGCCGTCGGGTGTGGGTGCCGGACAATAGATTCCTGTTCCTCCAGTTCGTATTTTACGACATCAATGCCGTTTGAAACAGGCACAACGTAATCCAGTCGCGCCTTGTCATTCATGTTGTCGGCCGATAGACGCGTGGGCGTCGTCACGACATTAGCTTTGCGCATCAGCCGTCCCATGTCGTACCAAGACCGCTTCGACACGATGTTTTTAAAGAATTGCGGGCCGGGGATAAATGGATCCAAGTTTTCTGGCATGAAGTGATTAGTGCAGATGAGGCGAATACGACGACGTTCGGCTGAACTAATCGCAGCATCTCCGATCATGTAGTGACACTGGGCATGCACGACATCTGGCGACAGCTCCGAGACGAGGTTATCGATCACACGATTTGCATGCCGTGGCATGACCAATCGGTAGAACTCGTGTGTCGGTGCGGCATAGGACTTCAGCCGGTGCACGGTAGCTTCGTCATGATATTCAACAGTATCGGGGCCTCCTGTGTGATGAGGCGAAACAACGTGAACATCGTAGCCACGTGCCGTAAGATTGGTGGCGAGTCGATAGCAGGACTTCGCCGCACCGTTCACATGCGGCGGGTAAGTATCGGCTGCGATCAGCACACGAAACTTCGCTTTTTGGCCGTGAGACACTACTGCACAACTCCTATGAATTTTAAAGCGTAATAACGATCATAAACCAGGATGATCCCGCAACAATGCGTTTTGCCGAAGCCCAGCCGCGTGTTATCAACATTTCACCCAAACGTCGGAAGTCAGCATTGGTTCTTAGATCGATTGGAAAAACTTCTCCCTATCCATCTTATTTCGTGGGTTTAGACCGGTCTTCCGCATTTTATGCGCCGCACGAATGCCTTGCGCAGCATAGTCGATGCAGGCCACAATATGTCCGCCGGCCCCGACCGCAAGAACGCCCGTTGCGATTGCACACCACAAGTCAGCATCGGCAAAGGGGGCCTCGGCAACGAGCAGGAGTGGTGCCCCTAGCATGAGGGCGGCGGTACGGGCCTTCCCGAGCATCGTAACTTGCATTTGAGGAGTGCCTGCGTACACAGTCAGCATCAACCCGGCCAGCACGAGATCCGGTACAACGAGCGCGAACACCAGCCAAAGCGGAGCTAGGCCAGACAACACGATGGTAATGATAACGACCCAGAGTGAGAGCCGGTCGGCCAGCGGGTCCAACCATTTGCCAACCGCAGAAACTTGATTGAGTTTTCTCGCAAGAAAACCATCGATCCAGTCTGTTGAGAACAGCACAATCAGGGTGATGAGTGCATCCCAATATTCGTCATGAAACATCAACCACACAAACACCGGGACCAATAGAAACCTGACAAAGGTCACCAGGTTGGGAATGGTCAGCCAGTCATCGCTGTCAGTGACTTCAGGGGCATTGCCCGACTCTGAGTTCACTGGCCGATCCATATCAACCTCAAAACAAATTTTCCCTGCATCCCCACATGCTAACGGCGTCGTAGGCGACGCAACAAGACGGCTGCAGTCGTCACGGAAGCGCCCAAGACGGTAAGCGGCTGCCAGCGGCCTTTCACGTATTCAACACCGCCATTGACTCGCTCACCAGCGCGGGCTGCAGAGTGGTGCGGTGCCAGCGGTGAAGTCGCGTGTTCGACATTGTCCTGGGGAACATTGCCCGTTGCGTGGCGGGTGAATGTATTGAACTGTCCACGGTAGTCGGTCTTTTCGTCTACTCCGGAACGGATGTCGCCAAGGTGTCGACGGCGCAGTTCCATCCGGTGGCGAATTTGAGCTTCGGTTGGCTCAGTTTTCGGCAAGGACTCCGCAGCTTCGCCACGACGTACAGCACGCTTCTGTTCCTTCTTAGCTCGTTTGGCCTGCACTTTACGACGTTGAGCTTCTACAAGTTTTTGCTGACGACGCTCTTCTTCAAGTCGATCAAATTCAACAGGGTCGAATGCGTTGCCTTTCAGCACGTAGCCGATGTCATGTTTGACGCCACGAATAATTTCAGGTTGCAAGAGAGGAAATCCGGAACGGACGACCATCGCTCCAACACCCAGCAGAATGAGCATGACAACGAATGCACCCAGCGCTACCCAAAGCGATGTTTGCCAAAGCGGCGCTTCTGACATAAATGCACCGATCAACGCCGTAACGAGCGCGATGAAAGTGATGGATCCAAAAACTAATCCGATGACGGCAATACCTACGCCGGCACCTGCACGGATTCCTTTGGCCTTGAGTTGACTACTCAGCAGCGACAGGTTGTCGCTCAACTGCTTTGGAACCAACCGGAAAATGGTCGATAACAGGTCAAGCAGCGAACTCATCCGAGTTTTCGTCGTCACCTGTGGTGAGCCGTTGATGGTCATTAGTCACTACCTTCGTACGTGTAATGCGGGCGAATCTATGATGCTATCTCCGACCAGTATAAACCGGACGATAACCATCTTTATATCTGTTCTAGTTTATTAGCCTGATGCTTCCAGTTTGTCAGAGCAACCTTTGAAGTTCGAGTCACCGTTCCACTCCAGCAGAAACATCGAGCCCCACTAGAAGTCGGTGGACTGCACAATCCGCAATTTGGAGGACAGCAACTCAATCTCAGGCCTATTGGCCACGAGGCGTTCTACCTTGTTCAGCGTCTCCTCTAGATGAAGGCGATCACCGCTCACAGCCGAAACGCCCAAGCGAGAACGTCGATGCAAGGAAGCGTCTTCTACCTCAGCCGCAGATATCTGAAACTGTTTCCGGATGTCAGCGATTATTGGACGCACCATAGACCGCTTGCTCTTCAAAGAATGTACGTCCCCAAGCAAGATGTCGAATTCGTTCCAACCAATCCACATAGCTACAGCTTTCCCCAGATTCCCACATTCAGCAATAGCTTCTTCTTCCCGTGCTGTTGTCGATAAAGTTGTTCAAAGAACCGACGCCACGACACACCATAATTGCTGAGAGTTCCATCAGAGGTTGGTGACCACGAGCTGATTACTTTCCAGGGCTTGAGCGGGGCATCAAGTGAGTGTATCCGAGCCATTAATCGGTGCGAACAGCTATTCTGAGCACCAACTACTCGCATACTCCGCGACCGCAAAAAGACGGCACCGGGGACAAGAATTCTGCTGAGCCAGAGACCGATCGCGGGTTAAGGCCCAAATTGTGTGTACAGGATTGTAGTCTTCACGTTGTAACCGCTGACAACTAGGGGCTAGCACTTGCTGATAAAGCATGTGTGGTGAAAAAACTTGATAATTCCCCGCGGTGTGGGATATGTGAAACGAAGCTGGTCAAAAACGGCAAAACCAGTGCCGGTAAGACTCGATGGCGGTGTAAACACTGCGGCGCGTCCACCACCCAAAGTCGACCAGATATTGTCGCCAAAGCCCAGTTCACCATGTGGCTAGAGTGGCTGCTGTCGAAGAACACTCAACGCGATCTGACGGTGTCCAGATCAACGTTTAAACGCAGCACCGCGTGGTGCTGGAGCGTGATCCCGCAAGCGGAGTCCACCGGTGAAATTCACCGGTGGATCATGCTGGATGGCACCTACTACAACGGTATGTGCGTGCTGATCGCCATCACAGAAGACCATGTCATCGATTGGCAGCATTGTGACCGCGAGAAAACCGTGGCATGGGAAGCCCTGCTGCGTAAAATTCCGGCTCCCGATATTGCCATCGTGGACGGCCAACGCGGTCTGATAGCCGCCATTGAAAACATCTGGCCCGACACCAAAATCCAGCGCTGCTATTTCCATATCCAACTCACCGGCACCAAGTACCTGACCCGCCGGCCCGTGCTGGAAGCCAACAAGACCTTACGGGCCCTCTACACATCGCTCACCGACGTCGACAGCCTCGCCGCCGCGACCACATGGCTCACGGCATTTCACGCCTGGTACCAGCAATACCAAGACTTCCTCAAGCACCGCAGCCACCTGGCCAACACGCGGCCAGACCAACGTCCCAAACGACTGCGGGCTGGTCAGAAATCCTGGTTTACCCATCAACGCACCCGGTCGGCTTATTTCGCCTTGAAACGCTTAGTCACCCATGATCAGCTGTTCATCTGGCTCACAGAACGCGACCACCCTGACGAGTCGCTGCCCCGGG
>NZ_JAKDKW010000143.1 GCF_030453185.1 Yaniella sp.
GCCGCAGCAGAACAGATTCTGCAGCATGCTACCGATACCGCAGACGTTTTTAATCCGCCACAGCTTATTGCTGATGTCATTCGCTAAAACACGGTAAGGACCAGAAGCGTGCTGGACTTTCTTGAAGAACTCATCCTCGGTGCAGCCGAGGCGTGGTGGATGCCGATTGCCGTCTTTCTCCTCAGCCTGATTGACGGGTTCTTTCCAGTGGTCCCATCCGAATCGATTTTGATGGCGTTAGCCTCGATCGCAGGGATACGCAACGGCATCAGTTTGACGACCATCTTCTTGATGGGCTGGTCCGGCGCCTTTATCGGCGATCAAATGGCCTACTGGCTGGGACGGACCATAGGTGTGCGACGATTCCGGTGGATGCGCACTCGATCCGTGGTTCGAGTCATTGGGGGAGTTCGAGCAACACTTGAGCACTCCGGCGCACTGGTTATAATCACCGCACGCCATATTCCAGGTGGCAGGGTGGCTGTGAACTTTATCGCCGGAGCTACCAGAATGCACGTTGTGAAGTTCATGAGCCTGGATTTCGTCTCGGCAGGCATTTGGGCGGCGTATTCGATTGCCATCGGATATTTCACTTCCGGATGGCTGGATAATACATTGCTCCAGATTGCGTTGGCGCTGGTGCTGGCAGCCATCCTTGGATGGTTAATAGATCGCGGAATTAAGAAGTTTATCTGGTCTCGAATAGATAATACGAGCGCACAAGATGCTAACGAGGACCAAACTGGCTTAGACTCGGAACCGTGATGAATCAGGAAGGCACAGACGCCGAAGCCACCGCCCCAGAAGACGAACTCCAGTTGGACCCGTTTGCCCTTGACCTGGCAGCGCTGCCAAAGGTCTCACTACACGATCACCTCGACGGTGGGCTGCGTCCAGCAACCATCGTGGAACTTGCCGCCGAAGTCGGGCACAAGCTTCCAGCAGATACTGAACAAGACTTGGCTACTTGGTTCTCTGAAGCAGCCAACGCTGGGTCACTGCCCAAATATCTTGAAATGTTTGATCACACCCTGGCGGTCATGCAAACCGCCACGGCGCTGGAACGAATTGCTTACGAATTTGCCATGGATCTGGTCGCCGACGGCGTCGTCTACGGTGAAGTCCGTTGGGCCCCAGAACAACACACGCAACAAGGCTTGAGCCTGGACGATACCGTCAATGCCGTCACAGCAGGTCTTGAACGAGCGATGCAAGAACTCGACGGCGGCTTGCAAGTGCACCAAATCTTGTGTGCCATGCGTCAAAACTCAGCCGAAAACGCTCAAGAGATTGCCGAGCTGACTCACCGCCACCGCCCTCATGGTTCAGTCGTTGCTTTTGACATTGCGGGACCAGAACTCGGATTCCCCGTCAGTAATTTTGCCGATGTATTCGCTTGGCTCGACGATCGCTTCGTACCCATAACCATTCATGCTGGCGAAGCCGACGGCGTCGACTCAATTGGCAGCGCACTCACAGCTGGACGAGCGTTACGTATCGGCCACGGAGTGAACATGATCCAAGATCTCTCCACGGTCGAATTGGACGATGAACAAGACATCCTGGTGTGGGGAGACATTGCCAACCGTACGCTCTATAACAACACTGTGCTCGAACTCTGCCCGACCTCCAACCTGCAAACCGCAGCCGTGGAGATGGGGCCCGAAGACGCGCCGCTGGATAACCACCCGTTTGATCTGCTGTACCGCTCGGGTTTTGCGGTGACCGTAAATCCGGACAACCGGCTGATCTCGGGTGTCTCGCTAACCGATGAGCTCTACACCGTGGCCGCAGTGTATGGCTACACGATGATCGACCTGCTTGAATTCCAGCTCAATGCCGTCAAAGGTGCGTTCCAAACGGAATACGCTCGCGACCAGCTGCGCGAATTTATCGAGTTCTCCTGGATGGACGTTATCGCCGGGGTGCACGATGAAAACGATCCCGATGCACCGGTGCTGTTCGTAGAGTTTGAAGACGACGAGAATCAGGAATAATTTCGTCTCATGACCGAAACCGGACTGCAACGCCTCGTATGGATTACTGCTCAACTGCGTGAGTACTGTCCCTGGACCCAGGCTCTGACACATCACCAGTTGACCGAGTATCTCATCGAAGAGGCCTACGAGGCAGTCGAAGCCATCGAATCCCTACCCGCGCGTGGGTGGGACGAAGCCGCAACTCAATCCGGCACTTACGAGGAATTTCGTAAGGAACTCGGTGACGTGCTCTTTCAAGTGACCCTGCACTCTGCCATTGCAGAGGAATCCGGTGCCTTCGACGTACACGACGTCGCCGATGCGATCAGCGAGAAAATGATTCGCCGCAACCCACATGTCTTTGCTTCGGATGGGGAATTGCTGACCGATACCGAGCTCGGGGCAATCACGGTAGACCAGGTCGAAAAGAACTGGGAGCAAATCAAGCAGGCTGAAAAAGCGGCCGAAGGAACCGCTGCCTCGGCTGCAGCCTCATCATCCATCTACGATCTGCCACCGGGACTACCGGCGCTCGCAGCGGCCGCAAAGATTGTGGACCGAGCAGGTCGTCAATCCAAGAATCCACTTGGAGAAGCCCCACGGGCCACAGCGATGGAAATCGACGTGGCACAAGACGATATTGGGTCTCAACTGTTTGAACTCGTGCGAG
>NZ_JAKDKW010000071.1 GCF_030453185.1 Yaniella sp.
ACGGCCTCACGGATCACCCAGGCGAAGATCTGTTGCTGCACCAGCGTCAGCCGGGGGAGTGCCTCGGGACGGTGGAAGCTCAGCTCAGCTGCGGTGAGCGCGTTCGCGGCCTGGTCGAGTTGTTCGGCAAGATCCGGATGCTGTAGGTCGGTCACCGTGGCGCGGACTTCAGACAGCGATCGGCGGGCCAGGGTCTCGATATCGGCAAGTTCGGTTTTCGCGGCATTGACGTCGGTGGCCAGCAGACGTTGGGCCAGTTGCACTTTCACTGTGATCGTGGTCAGCGAGTGGCCGAGCACATCGTGGACGGTTGAGGCGAGTTCTTCGCGTTGCTGTGCAAGGCGCAACTGTTCGGCGCGTTCTTGCTGGGTAGCACTCATCTCGATACTGATGCGGATGAAGATCATGATGATCGCCGGCGACCCCACCGAGGCCAGGAACCAGTTGGCGTAGTCGTCAAAATTCGCTACGGCCACAACGCCCACCGCGGCGAAGAACAGGACGACGACGGCGGTAATGCCGGTGAATAAGCGATGGTTAAAGATCCACTGGGCCATCAAATACGGGACGATGTTGATGATCGCGGTTGGGGTGGCCTGCGCCGTAATAAGTCCCAGCACAATCAGCGCGGCCGTATAGATCAGTGTGCTGAGGTGTCGGCTGCGGTGCGGCAGGATGTCGGGGTGCAGGAACCCGCGCAGGTAGACCAGCGGGAAGGCTGCCAGTGCTGCCCAGGCGGCGACTTGAATCGGGATAGACGCAGTGGAGTCCAGCAGACCGATGACGGTCCAGGCCAGAAACGCCAGCCATACCCCCGAGACGAAAAGAATGGCTCGACGTTCCTGGCGGGTGGTGGGCGCCTCCGGTAGATAAGTGGCCTGACCAACGTTGGAGATTTTCCAGATGAGACTCATGGACGCTAACGGGAGGTTCGACGGCGGGAGGCAAACAGGCAGATGGCGCCGAAGATCGCAGTCCACGCCCCAACATTGACGAATAGCAACCAGATGGATTCGAATTGCACCTCGACACCTTCTTGCATGGGGATGAGCATACCCTCGGTTTGCGGCCAGCGCGCGAGCATCGCCGGGCCGTAGAGCGGTGTGAACTTGGCGATGTCCAGGAGCACTCCGCCCAACGGGATGAACAGGTTGCCGAAGAAGGCGAAGATCACCAGGAACCCGGAGGCCGCGCCGACCGCGGTTTCGGAACGGAAGAGCAGCGCAAACGCCAACCCATAGAGCGAGAACGGGATAGCGACCACCAGGCAGAGGGCGGCCGAGGACAACCAGTGGCCGAACGAATCGAACTGGGCGCCGGTGAACGCACCGACTATATAGACGATGACGATCGGGCTGATCGCCATCAACAGAGCCATCAGCATTTTTCCCACAATGTAGTTCGCCTCGGTGAGTCCGGTGAGGTTGAGCTGGCGGCCCCAGCCCATATTGCGTTCAACCGCTGCAGAACCTGCCATCGCTGTCGTGGCGATAACGGCACCGTACACAGCCATCGACGTCATCACATAGGCCGAAACGTTGCCGTAGCCAGCGGGGAGTTCGCCCTGATCCATGCCCACACCGAACATCAGGTACATGGCGGCGGGCAGTACGAGCACGAAGAACGTGGCATCCAGCATGCGGAAGTTGCGCCAGAACTCCCATCCGACAAAGCGCAACAGGATTTCAGTTTGGGATTTCTGGGCTCGGGTGTGCTGCGGGGTTGGGATCGTGGTGGTCATGATGTGACCTCCTGTCCGGTGGATTCGGTGAGCGAAAAGAAGGCTTCTTCGATGCCCGGTTGGACAATATTGAGGTGGCGAATCACCTTGGCGGCGAGCAGTTGTTCCGCAATGCGATCGGTATCCGGTGTGGCGATGCGGATCCGTTGCAGTTTGGCGTCGTAGTCGACTTGCTCCGGGGTCAGGCCCACGGTGGCCGCCCAATCGTATGGGTCGGTCGCAGAGATCCACTGGGCCGAGAGTTTTCGCTGCAGTCCGGCGGTCATGTCGTCGACACTGCCGTCGGCAATCACGCGGCCCTGCAACATCAGCACCACCCGGTCGGCATAGTCATCTGCTTCGCGCAGATAGTGGGTAGCGAAAACAATCGTGCGGCCGCGCTGGGCCTCGGCGTGCATCGTGTCCCAGAATTCTCGGCGGGCCGTGGCATCCAGCCCTGCCGTGGGTTCATCCAGGATCAGCAGCTGCGGATCGGTCAATAGCGCCAGTGCGAAGCGGAGCCGTTGCTTCTGGCCGCCAGAACACTTCTTGACCTTGCGGGTGGCAAAATCGCTGACGCCGGCCCGGCGCATCACATCGGCGACCGGGGCGTGACTGTAGTGGCAGGCGGCAATCATTTTGATGGTCTCCCCAACGGTGAGGTCATCTAATAACCCACCATCCTGCAGCACGGCACCGATGTGGCCGTTGCTGGCCGCACGTTTTGGGGTATCGCCGAAGGCACGAATGCTCCCGGCATTGGGGTCGGCGAAACCCAGCACCATATCGAGCAGGGTGGTTTTGCCGGCACCGTTTGGTCCGAGCAGGGCGAGCACTTCGCCTGGTCTGATTTCGAGGCTGACATCATCGACGGCGGTGATGTCGCCGAAGCGCTTGGTCACCGACTCGATGGCGATTGCTGGAACCGATACTGAAGTTTGCATAACTCCAGTGTTCCGTACCCGCGGTCAAAGCGGTACTGCTATGCATCACGTATTGGCCATGACAAATGTCATTGGTGTATTTATCAGGCCTCGTGCCTTAACGCAGTGGTGATCAAGCGTTGTGTTAGGGTGGGCGGCGGACACGGGGTGCGCCGAGATGCGCTGAGATAAAACCCGTGGAACCTGATCTAGCTCAAACTAGCGAAGGGATGTCCTCATGGCGTCTTCATATTCATTTGTACCCCGTGTGCTTTCGATTGCAGGCACCGATCCTTCCGGCGGTGCAGGTACCGCCGCCGATACGAAGTCCATTACTGCCGCAGGCGGCTACGCGATGAACGTTATAACGGCAGTCGTTGCGCAAAACACGGTGGGGGTCCGTGACATCCACTTCCCGCCCCGAACATCTTTGGAAGCGCAGCTCACAGCGGTGAGCGATGACGTGGTGATCGATGCTGTTAAAACCGGCATGCTGGGCAGCTTGGAAACTATCCAGACGGTCACCGAATGGATACAAACACAGCCGCCAAAGGTTTTGGTGGTTGATCCCGTGATGATCGCCACCAGTGGTGATCGGCTCTTAGACCGTGCGGCCGAAGAAGCGATGGTTGCCTTTTGTCAGCACGCTACCGTCGTCACCCCAAATATTGACGAACTGGCGCGGTTGACCGGACAGCCACGTGCAGATGACGAGGCCACAGCTATCGGCCAGGCCAGTCAGTGGGCGGCGGATACCGACGTGAGCGTCGTGGTTAAAACAGGACATCTGAACGAGAACCGGGTAACCAATACCTGGGTCTTTCCCAACGGGGAGATGATTCAAATACCATCTCAACGCATCCAAACCAGCAGTACCCATGGAACAGGATGTTCCTTGTCCGCTGCGCTCGCCACAAGGTTGGGAGCCGGCTACAGTCCGACCAACGCGCTGGCCTGGGCTACGGAGTGGTTGCACGAGGCAATTGCACACGGCGCAGAATTGCGGGTGGGTAACGGTCATGGCCCAGTAGATCATGCGCACCGCTCCAGGCGGTTACAAGCCGCCGGGATGGCAACCCCGTGGATGGCCGGATCGGACATTCCCGCAAGATTGGATTTCCCAGAAAACCTGGTCTTGAATCACGACCAGGACGAAACACAAGACCACGCACGGATTACCCCCGCAGTAGCACCAGCTGGACCCTGGACCCAAGCGTTATGGGAAGCAGGACAATCTATCACCCACGATATTTTGCAGTGTTCATTCGTTGAGCAGCTGGTAGACGGCAACCTGCAAGACCATGCATTTGCGTTTTATTTAGCTCAGGATGCGTTGTATCTCAACCAATATGCACGTGCTCTGGCCGCTTTGGCGGCCGCCTCCACAGACAACGCGGCACAAGTCTTTTGGGCAAACAGCTCTATCAATATTCTCACTGATGAGGCCGAACTGCACCGCAACTGGTTGACATCTGGTCAAGAAGATCCGGCCGGTCCGGTCACCAATGCCTACACCGATTTTTTGCTGTCTACTGTTCTGGGCAGTGACCTTGCCGTTGGTGCAGCAGCGGTGTTGCCCTGTTTCTGGTTATACGCTCAAACCGGGGCCTCGCTGCCAACAGTACCCAGTGACCACCCATATGCAGCCTGGTTGGAAACGTATCGTGGCGAGGGCTTCATCGCGGATACACAAGCCGCCCTGCAACAGGTAGAAAAAGAATTCGAAGCGGCCACCCCGCAAGTGCGGTCAGAAGCTGCGCGAGCATATTTGACGGCTTGCCGGCACGAACTGGAATTCTTCAGCCAGGCCTTGCGCATCCCTACAGCGTTCAAAGCACGGCACCCTATTCTGGAAGCTCGGTGAAGAGACAACACCATCCGTGTGCTGGTTAGAAAGCGGCCAACACGCGTTTCACCACAGCTGCTGGATCCGGTGCATGCATGATGCCGCGCACCAACGCGAGTCCAGCAACTCCAGTTTGAGCTAAGGCCTCAGCATCGTCTGCGGTGATGTCACCAATAGCTACGACAGGAAGTTGAGACGCCTCAACCAAAGCCGGATAACCGTCAACGCCCAGTGGTGGGCGGCCGGAATCCTTGGTGGGGGTCGTCCGGTAGGGCCCGGCGCCCAGGTAATCGATGACACCGATGTTCGTTTGAGCAGCCTGGATAAGTTCCAGCGTTCCGGTGGTGAGACCAATGATCGCATCCTGCCCAAGCAGGTCACGCGCCGCCGTGGCCGGTAGGTCATCCTGACCCAGATGCACCCCGGCCACCGGGGCGCCGGCGAGTCGAGCCGCATAGGCGATGTCAGCTCGGTCATCGATCAGCACCATAGTGTTTGGATTCGCGCGGTGCACTGCTTCAGCTACAGCGCAGGCCAACTCGAAAAGTTCTGCAGCCGTAGCTTCTTTTGCACGTACTTGGACCATGCCACATCCCGCAGCCGCAGCAACTGCCGCGGTGTGGACCGTTGCCCGGCTGGTTCCCGAAGTCACACAATAACAACGTAAATCCATGCTCATCCCTACTTACTCTCTTGATCCGGCAGGTCAGTTGCCTCAAGACACATCTCGGCCAGTTCATCTAACGCATCCAACAGGTGCATCTTAAAACTGCCGGGGCGCGAAGATCTTGTCACTGCCATTTCTCCCGCGGTGCCTAACCAGGATGCTGCGACGTGGGCGGCACTCATAGGCGATTTCTCAACTGCCAAACAGGCCGCGGTCAGCGCACCGAGCAGACAACCGGTACCGGTGATCCGAGATAGCATCGGAGTCCCGCCATCGAACTGGGCCTGCTGACGGCGCGAAACAATTAGGTCGGTCGCCCCGGAGACCGAGACAGTGCTTCCCGTAGCAACTGCCAGCTGATAGGCCGCCTCACTGGCTTCAGTAGGCGTGTGAGCAGTATCAGCGCCGCGTCCCGAAGCTGTTCCGTCAAGGGCCAGGATTTCTGACGGGTTCCCCCGAATCACCGTCGGTGCGTCAGCCACTAGTTCGCGCGCAAGCCGGGTGCGAACTGGGGCCACTCCCACCGCCGTCGGATCCAACACCCAAGGGATGCCACGTTCACGGGCGTTGGTAACACTGGCCGGAATGCCATGAACCGCATCGGTGGATAACGTTCCCAGATTGATCAGGAGCGCATCTGCAATGCCGGTCATGGAGGGTGCCTCGTTTGCTGTTTCGGTCATCACCGGTCGGGCCCCAGCTGCCAGCAGACCATCAGCAACCAAGTTCATGGACACCGCAGCGGTAATACAATGCACCAGTGGTTCGGAGTGGCGAACCATGGCGACAGTCTTCGGGGAGCTGATACCAGTAAACTTTTGCATTATTGGCTCCTGACAATGGTTTGCGGGATATGCGCCCCAGTGGTGTTGGACGAGATCGTCGCGACTTCTTCCAGGGGCGCTTGCACAGTGCTTGGAGCCAGCCGTGGCCCCAGCATTGCACCGGCGATCAATAGGACCGCACCAATGAGCAACATGCCAATGATCGCGGGTTGCTCACCCACGATCTGTTGCACAGCAGGCAAATAGAAGGGGTAGAGCGCCGGCAGAACCAATGAGATCGAGTATGCGCTACCATAACCCGCGGAACGCAGACTCGCGGGGAAAAGTTCCGAAAGATACGCCGCTACTGGCCCATAGGCGGCCACCGTGCTGATTTGTAATCCCGCGGCCAAAAAGTACATGGCGGTGGCCCCGGGCCCAGAAATAATAATCGTATACAGGAGTGGGCCGCCGAATAGCGCGATCACACCCCAAGTGACTAATAGTCGACGTCGGCCCCACACATCTGCCAGCACTCCGGCGACAACCATGAAAAGGGCTTGGAATACTGAGGCTACGCCCAT
The DNA here is from genome assembly GCF_030453185.1 of Yaniella sp. Taxonomy (GTDB): domain Bacteria; phylum Actinomycetota; class Actinomycetes; order Actinomycetales; family Micrococcaceae; genus Yaniella. The sequence continues at coordinate 6,505 of NZ_JAKDKW010000071.1, forward strand.
TATTATGGCAGCGTGACCTTCCATCAACCCGGCACCAATCAACTGTGATGGCAGGATTAATACTGTCACTTGAGTCAGTAACCAGAGCCCCGTCATCATCACGAAAGCTGACCAAAAACGTCGAGCATAGGACCCGGTCAGCAAGTTCATCAACGGCTCTGCAGCAGATTTCGTCGGCACGTGCTGATCCACGACGTGGCGCCAATAGTAAATGAACATCCCAACTGAGGCTAGCGCCGCTGCGCCGAATAGTACCCGCCAGCCCCACTGAGCGTAGGTATCAGTGCCGAGGAAAGCCAATAAGCCAGCGGTTCCAAAAGCAACTGAGCCTTGAGCCCAGGGTGCCATCGACAATATGGCTCCAGAAGCAGTGGAACGTCGGTTTGCTGGCGACCATTCCATGGCCAGTGGGATGGCGGCAGAGTATTCACCAGCGACAAATACGCCGCCGATAAAACGTAGCATCAAGAGGAACACCATCGTCCAGATACCGAGGACTTCGTAGCCTGGCATGACGGCTATTAAACCCGTACACAGTGCGGTTCCAGCAATGGCCCATCGGGTGGTAACGGTTCGGCCCAATCGGTCTGACAGTCTGCCAAAGACAAGTCCGCCGACCGGTCGTCCCAATAACATGGCCACGACCACCATTGCGCCAGAACCGAGATGGGCTCCTGGGCCAGCCAACGTTGGGAGCGCCGGAATCAGCGCGAGTGCGGGAAGAAAAACATGCAGGTTATCAACCCAATTACCTACGACCCCGGCCTTGAGCGCTGAACGGCCAGCCGGTGGCAGTTGTCGTTTTTGTGTCATCAAGCTCTCCTGACAGTGTTGAGGAACTGAACAGGACGAACGGAGAACTGACTTGTGGGCACCAGCAGAGCATTTGATGTGCATGCATAGTGCAAGTTTGAACCCATCACGGCATTCCTTCGCTAGTCCTAACTAGAGCAGGTTCACCGGGTGTAATCTCAGCGTTAACGTTGTCTAACGCACCCCGTGCCTTCGTTTCCCGAGGCTACCACAGGCTCGGGGGGCTGCTTTCGGTTATACCGACACCTTGCTAGATAGATGGGTTAGGGCCGTCGCAGAGTCCACCTTTGGCCAGAACGACCGGGAGCCGTCTAGACCGGACGGAACGTTGAGACCTTGTCGACGTGGACGAGCACACTGCAGATTTGGGCTGACTTTCCGCGATCAGCGCGAGCCTGGACCCGGTCGGTGAAGATGTCACCGGCGTCAAGGATTTCTGTGCGCCCGGTGAACCGGTAGCCGTTCTTCCAGGCGCGGTCCACAACGGCAATCATGACGGAGGAGCCTTCTTGAATGTTGTTCAGGGTCGTGCCACCGGTGGTCTCATCGAACACCAGAGCTGTGTGGTCGTAGACACCGATCGAACCTTTCGGACCAACATTCGGTACGCCATCCGGGCTGGTGGTGGCAATAAACGCCAGTTGTTCCTTCAGTACTTCGGCCATGTGGTCGGTGATTTCTACGCTCATTATCAGTCCTTGAGGTGGAGGTTGTGGTTCCAAAACCAGTCAACCTCACAGCTACACTACTGACAAGCCGGCTGCCTTAGTGGCTGAATCAGGGGTCGGTCAGCTCATTCGACGCGGGCTCGAGGTCTTGGCGCGGCGAACGATTCGCTTCAACGTCCAAACCTCGCATGGTTAGTAAGACCAACGGGGCGATCAGCATGAAGATGCCCACGCCGACGTAGATGGCCTGTGGTGTCCAGCCGATGTCGGTCAGACTGCCGGTGATGGTTGGAGCGATAATCGCGCCGATGCGTCCCAGCCCAATGCCAATGCCAACACCTGTGGAGCGGATGGTGGTTGGATATGACTGGGGCGTGAGCGTATAGAGGCCAGCAATACAGTGCTGTAGGTCAGGGCCTGCTTCAGCCTTGAGAAACGTCGGGAAGTCGGGCACTTGCTACCACACCCAGGATGCCCAAGAGTGCTAAGAACAGCAACGCCCAGCTGATGTGCACCAGTGCCAGCAAGGAGCTCAGACCGCCCACGAGCAATAAGATGAAGCCCATTGCCGAGTTGGACACGGCGACATAGATGGTGCGTTGATCTCCTTGGGCCATGTCGACCACGTAGGTCTTTCTGCCAATGCGGACACCTGTGTGCATGAGCGTCACTGCAAAATAGGCTGTTACGAACAGGAGGTTTCCGAGCCAGGTATCAATAACGACTCCCGGTACGACAGTCACTACAACGGTGGTGATAATGATCGCCGAAGCGACACCAGCACCAAGGCTCATCAGTTTTTTGCTGGAGCGGTCAGCAAATCGTCCAAAAAGCCGGCCGCCGATCAACGCTGCAAGTCCCGAAGCAATGATGAACCCACCCAGTCCCGTGAGACTTGAAGCCCCTGATTGGGCCGATAAGGTGACCAAGAACGGTGGACTCAATGACGAAACGAGTAGGAGGCTGCGGACTGTCACAAAGTGTCGAAACGGTAAGTCTTCTCGCAGCAGAGTCACCATCTGCCTTAACCAGTTGTTGGAGTCAGGTTCCGTTTTCTCGACTGGGCCGGGCCGGCCTGAAGCCTCACCGGCAGGCTCACGAATACCGGCATACACTGCAGCAACCGCGATCCATAAGACGACGCCCAGGACCAGCAGCCAGAGGAGCTGTTCTACCGAAAGATCATTTCCTCCCACGATCCGGATGATAAGCCCAAGGGTGACGGCGACAAGACCGGCAGCCGTGGCGGCTAAGCCGTTGACCTGCCCCCGTTGCCCTTTTGGCACGGTGCGGCCCTGGACGTCTTTGGACGAGATAGAACACAAGCAGCGCCCCAACGCGAACACCGCCAAGGCTGCCACAATAAGCACCCCTGCGGTCAGTCCCTCTGCCAATGCGGCGGTGGATACCATCGCAGCAACAGCAATCGCTTGGATAAAGGCGCCTGCCACGAAAACCCATTTGCGGTATCGCACCCGAAGGATCAATGGGGTCAGGAATGCCTGCGGCAGCATAGAGCCGGCTTCGCGAATTGGCACAAGCAGGCCCGTCAGCGCCGGTGGGACACCTAATGCAGCAAAGAGCCAGGGCAGAACCGTGGAAGCGTTGACCACCTGGTCTCCGAGGACTGCAAAGAATTCGCCAACACGAGGCGAAGCCCATTGGGGGCTATGGCGCCGCGGCTTTCGGCGGGTAGTTGCTGTTCTGCTTCGGGGTCGCGATGGACAAGGGCGGAATACAAGCGTTCAGTCGTAGTCACGCTCGGAGACGGTGTGACCTAGTGGTCCTGGTCTGCTTGTGTTTCGTGGATGGTGCCGTGCGCGTGATGCGGCGGGGCGTAGAGGCTATAGATCTTCATGGGCTCATCACCGATGTTGGTGACGTTGTGCCACATACCTTTGGGTACCAGGATGATCCAGTCATCGGACACTTCTTCGTCGAAAGTGAACTCATCTTTCGAGGGCCCCATCTGGACGCGGCCGCGTCCCTGCTCCAGGCGCAGGAACTGATCGGTATCATTGTGTACTTCCAGCCCTACATCTCCGCCGACTGGGATCGACATCAACGTTAGCTGAATTTTCTCGCCGGTCCACGACGCGGTGCGAAAGTTCTCATTCGCTAACGTTGCGTCCTCGATGTTGACGACATAGGGGTTTGGGCCATGATCAATATATTTAGTCATATTTGGATCCTATCGACCATCCAATAGTCAAACCAGGATGGGTAGGCTAGCCTTACAGCCAGTCCCAGACCAGCTACTCCCAAGTCTCACAGCGGGTATACCGGACGTACTGAAGCCTTCGCAGGCTTGAGCTCGAGGTCGTTCTATATTTCGCTCATGAGCGCCATTCTTTGCAACGCGCTACGAACTATCTCAGCGAATTCTGTGCAGTCTGCACGGCGCAGTGCTTCATCGAGTTGCTGGTGCTTCGGGTTCTTCGACCAGTACGCTATCTGTTCTTTGATGATCGGATAAAGCATCTTCGGTGGCGCTGATTTTGTCACCAGCACGAAAAAATCGTCCGGACAGATAATGTCGTAGTGCACGTTTTCGGTAGTAGTGATGTCTCGTGGATCATCATCGGTTAGGAGCAGATCCGCCTGACAATGCGTCGCAGCAGCATGAATGTGATAATCACCCTCGTCGGTGCCGGTAAACGTCAGGTCATGTGGAAAAGTGTCCAGCACTTCATCAACGAACATTCGCATTAGTTCCACTCGACGGCGGACGATATGTCCTGGCAGGCGCGGGTGCTTTTTTGCATGTTTAATGCCACTTCAGCAAAGACGTCTTCGGTGGCGTGCAGTTGGAACATAGTGTTGTTTTCCTGCTTTAAAGGGAAAAGCCAATCCATGAGTGTTTTGCTGTAGAAGACATTGGTATCAACAAAAAAGCGTTGGGGCATCCTGTAAGCTCAGGTGACCCAACGCGCTAAATAGCTGATACGGCTTGCACTGTGATCATGGGTTAGTCCTCAAACATTTCGTCAAGCTCAGCATCCAGGGTACGCAATTCAGTGAAGGCATCCCGCTGAGCTTGTACTCGCTGTTTCTTCAGGGCAAGAACATCATCACGTCTGAAGCGTGAGTGCGACCCAACTTTGTACGAGTCGATTTTTCCTTCTTGCGCCCACTTCATTAGCGTTGGCCGAGATACACCTATGGCGTCCGCAGCAACAGTGGTAGTCAGCTCATCAGGCATCTTTCCAATGGATACCTCGCCGCTACCAGCAAGGGCCTTCAATGTATTGATCAAAACTTCCTGTAAATGGGCAGGAAAAACTTGCTCACTACCATCAGCATGGCGAAGGACCAAAGAAGAATTCTGAAGATCTTCTTTACCGGCTTCGCGCGCCTCTTTAAGAGTTTCATTCCCGATGGTGATTCGTTCTGGTGTGGCGGTTGCCATCATCCCTCCTTGAATCCTGGGTACCGCGATCCGCGCGGTACAACTCATCTCAGAATATCTCTCTTGCACTTATAAGTGTAATCCCTGAATTTCGTGCCCTACTTATCTGAGCCGCCCAAGCTAGCAAAGTGTCCAAGTGGGTATAC
>NZ_JAKDKW010000072.1 GCF_030453185.1 Yaniella sp.
TATTCGTCAGTCGATTCGATGACGTCGATACCTTCTGTGGCAAGGTGTACCACGGTACCGGGGAAACCTGCATCGGAGACCAACATATTGGACCCACCGGCCAGGACCAGTAACGGAGTGCCTGCGGCATCGGCTTCGGCAATCGCTGCGGTGAGTTGGTCCTCGGTCGAAACGGTAATCCAGGTGGATGCGGGGCCTCCGACGCGGGCGGTCGTGTGATTGGCCAGGAGATTTTCGGACATGAGGTTAGAACTGCACCTGTACTTGAGCGCGAGTTAGCACGCGGGCATCATCGTCGGAGGGGTTGGTGACCGAAAGGTCGACGCGAACTACGTGTGTTTCTTGGTTGATCGCACCAATCTTGGCGGTAACGTTTAGGACCGCGCCCGGATATGGGTTTTCAAAAGGCCGGGCCGGATCGAAGTTTTCTGTGGTTTCATCCACCGGAACCATTGCAGAGAACCGCGTTTGGTAGTCGATGATGGCTGTGGGGTCATTGGTCCATTCGGTCACCACATCGACGGCCAGTCCCATGCTGAGCATGCCGTGGGCGATCACGCCGGGCAGCTCAGCAAGTTCTGCTGTGGCGTCCGACCAGTGGATGGGGTTGAAGTCTTTGGAGGCCCCGGCGTATCGGATCAGATCTGCACGATTGATGCCGATGGTGCGGGTGGCGATCACATCGCCCTTGGTGAGATTTTCGAGAGCAGGCATATTAACGTCCTTATCCGCGAATCAGCAGCGTGGAAGTGATCGTCGCAATGGGAGCACGATCAGCATTGGTAATCTCGGTTGCTGTGGTGAGCAACCGGTTGCCGGCAAGTTCTTTAGCTGAGGTGACAGTCGCCTGAGCGAACAGTTCGTCGCCAGCGACCACTGCACGGTGGTGCGTGAAGCGCTGATCAGCGTGCACCACTCGGGAGAAATCGACTTCTGCTTCAGGGTCATTGACCATCAGCGCCTCGGCACGCTGGGCAATGGTCACCAGATAGGTTGGTGGGGCCACCAGGTCTTTGTGGCCAGCAGCACGAGCAGCTTCCAGATCGTGGTGCAGAGGGTGCATATTTTTGACGGCGGTAGCAAAGTTGCGGATGTCTTCGCTTCCAACGTGATACGGGCCAACGTCGGGATATTCGCGGCCGGTGAGGTCAACAGTCATGTCTAATCCTTTCCACGCTGTTGGCGACGTTTATTGTCGGCTTCTAGGTTTTCTCGGAGTTCTCTGCGGCGTCCGGTCATCCGAATGATTTGCGCGACGACGTGGGTCACCAATCCGGTGCCGATGATCACCGCTGCCACGATAGACAGTTGCCGGGTCGATGTCACACCACCAACAATGGCGGCGATAAAGCCGATACCAAGGATGATCATGCCGGCAACTAACACCCGCTGATATGTGCGGGAGCCGGTACTATAAGGGTTCTGATCCATCCAAGACATAACTTCTATTATCCACCAGCCTGGCTATTCGCCCTTGACGTTTACGATTTGGCGCAGGGTGTGGCGGATTGTGACTAAGTCTTTGGAATCTTCCATGACTTGATCGATGGATTTATAGGCTTGCGGGATTTCATCGATGAATTTATCGGTATCCCGATATTCGATGCCAACCATCGCCTTGCGCAGGTCATCTTGGCTAAAGTTGCGTCGTGCTGCTCGGCGCGAATATTGGCGGCCAGCACCATGGGGCGCAGAATCTAAAGCATCGGCGTTCCCTTTGCCTTCAACAATGTAGGAAGCGCTACCCATGGAACCAGGGATTGACGCCATATCGCCGCTGCGCGCTCGGATGGCACCCTTGCGGGTTACCCATACGGTTTTACCAAAGTGTTCTTCTTGTTCCGTGAAGTTGTGGTGGGAGTTGATTCGGCGGAGATCACGTACCGGTTCGCCTGCCCAGCGACCGAGCTGATGATTGACCCTGTCCATCATTTCTTCGCGGTTCAACAGAGCAAAGTGTTGGGCCCAACGAAGATGGGCAATGTAGGCGGTGAACTCTTCGGTCCCCTCGTCCAACCACGCCAGATCTGGGTGTGGCAAGTGATCGTCGGCCTGGTGGCGCAGATTTTTGGCCCGGTCGATGTAGTGGGTGGCGATTTTATTGCCGATGCCGCGGGAGCCGGAGTGGAGGAAGGTCCAGAGCTGTTCGTTTTCATCCACACAAACTTCAATAAAATGGTTGCCGCCGCCTAGTGTGCCCAGCTGTACTCGCCAATTTTTGTCAAAGGCATCAGGATCGACGTCGTTGTGCAGCGCCAGTTCTTCGAGCTCATCGATGCGAGGTTTGGCACTGGGCAAGATTTTGCGATTGTATTTTCCCGCAGAGACCGGGATAGCACGCTCGATTTCTTCTCGCAGTGTGCGCAGGTCTTTGGGCAAGTCTGCAAGATTGAACTGTGTTTGGACGGCGATCATACCGCAACCAATATCAACGCCAACTGCTGCAGGCATAACCGCACCCAACGTTGGGATCACGGAACCCACGGTGGCACCGTAGCCCAGGTGTGCATCAGCCATCAGCGCTACGTGCGGGTAGATGAACTCGAGTTCAGCTGAAGTCACGGCCTGTTGCCGAGTTTGCTCCTCCAGCAATGAGGCCCAGGAAACTAACCGATCATTGAGACGTTCCATATGGCTGCAGTGTAGTCGAGAACCGCCAGCACAACGAGACACAGCAGCCGACCCAAAGTGTTTCGGATCGGCTGCTGCGGTGATTATTCGTCGAGCTACCTCACTGGGTGGGTGAGCGCGGCGGCTCATCTAGCATTCGGGGATGGTGACCGCGACTGCCAAGCCGCCACGTGAGGTTTCCTTGTATTTGTCCATCATGTCGGCACCGGTAGCGCGCATAGTTTCGATGGCCTCATCCAGGCTAACTTTATGGGAACCATCGCCGTGCAGGGCAAGCCGTGCAGCGTTGATGGCTTTGACCGATGCAATCGCGTTGCGTTCGATACAGGGAATCTGGACGAGTCCACCAATCGGATCACACGTCATACCCAAGTTATGTTCTAGCGCAACTTCTGCGGCATCTTCGATTTCTACCGGAGTACCACCCATTACTGCGGCAAGACCAGCTGCAGCCATGGAACATGCTGAACCTACTTCACCTTGGCATCCGACTTCGGCTCCCGAGATGGAAGCCTGCGTCTTAATGATGATGCCGATGGCACCGGCAGTCAGCATAAATTCCACGATCTTGTCGTCGGTGACATCGTCAAGGAATCTGCTGTAGTAGTGCATAACCGACGGGATAATCCCGGCCGCACCGTTGGTTGGCGCGGTCACCACTCGACCTCCCGAGGCATTTTCCTCATTGACAGCCAGCGCATACAAGTTGACCCATTCGATACCGCGCAGGGCATCGTTGGTGTCACCGGTACGTTCCGAGACGCCGCCTTCGGTGAGCTGCTTATACAGTTTGGGGGCCCGTCGAGTCACTTTCAAACCACCCGGCAGCGTAGTTTCGGTGCGCTCGATGCCGGATTGCACACAGTCCTGCATGACCTGCCAGATGTGCAAGATCTCGGAACGAATCTGTTCTGGCTCGCGCCATTCAATTTCGTTCTCCCAGGTCAATTCGGCAATGGATTTGCCCTGTTCCTTACACATGGCCAATAGCTCGGTGGCGTTGCGATAATCGTGTTTGACTTCCAGATCCGAGCTCAATGGTTTATCGAGCTCTTGTTCGGTTACCACGAATCCACCACCGATGGAGTACGAGATTTCCGAGGCCAGTTCCTGGCCATCAGCACCAAATACCGTGGATTTCATCCCGTTGGGGTGTCCCGGTAGTGATTCTTTCATGTTGAGAATGACATCTTGTGTTCGATCAAACTCGATGGTCTTGCTGCCGGCGAGTTCCAGTGTTCCGGAGGTTTCGACACCGGCAATAATGTCATCGACTTGTTCGGGCACAATCGTGGCTGGATCATGTCCAGCAAGTCCAAGGATCACGGCGGTATCGGAATGGTGCCCAACACCGGTTGCACCCAGGGAACCAAAGAGTTCCACTTTGGCGCGCGCGGTGGCCGCAACGGTCTCGGCTTCCAATCCATTGATGAACTGGGCTGCCGCCCGCATGGGACCAACGGTATGGGACGATGATGGTCCCAAACCAATAGAGAACATGTCCAGCACACTTAATGCCATGTATTACACCTCCCGGTGTGAAAACTCGAGCATAGCGTCGAGCAACCAGCTGACCACGTGATCAGCAAACGAAGTGCGGGGTGCGATCCGCCAGGTAAATTCGTTAACCTTCCAGAGGATCACTGGGGTTTGCGCAATCTCGGTGGCATAGGCCTGGTTGACCTTCCACGTTCTAGGATGCAAATCCAGTGGGCACGATTTGCGCAGTACAAGCTCAGATGCAGGACCGGAAATCTCGATGAACGCACGATTCGCAGAAAGTTCCAAGACCTGACCTGAATGATCACCCAGCACGTCGGTGAGGGTTTCGGCCAGACCGGAGTCTGGCTCGTTGACCGCGAGAAATTCATCCGGTGACAACCACAACACGGCGGTGGTGTCGACATCTCCGACGACGTCGCCGACGCGTTCAGGCAGTCCACCCAAGTGAGTTGCTAGCGCCACATACCCCGGTGTTCCGGGTTCGGCGCGCAGTCCCACCTGTGTGGTGAAGCGTACTTCTCGGATGGATACTGCAGACCCTGAAGCCTGTTCCATTTCCTGTGTTCGATTGACCAGCGGCGAGCGCCGCAGTTCTTGTACATCAGCCATCGCGACGTGCTCCTTGTGGATCGTAGAGAACAGTGGGCCCAATCTTCATGGTGACAATTTCGTCGCCAACCAGGGCCTTGAGGGATTCACCTTCACGGGAGAACCCATTTTTGATGAGGGCCAGCCCGAAGGTGCGCCCCAGGTTCGGTGAGTTATACGAAGCGGTAACCCAACCTTCTTGGGCGACAGGTCCGGCGGCAATATCGATCGGGGTATCTATATCCACCAGTGCTTCGCCTTCTTCGAGGAGGAAGGTTGGATCGTCCGGCAGAACGGAGACGAGTTGCTTGCGGTCTTCGCGCACGTTGTCCGCACGTGAGAACGAGCGTTTGCCAATAAAGTCCTTATGTTTGGCAAGGATCCATTCCAGGTTGGCGTCCTGGGGAGTCACGGTGCCATCGGTTTCTTGACCAACCACGATGAGCCCTTTTTCAGCACGTAGGACGTGCATGGTTTCGGTGCCATACGGGGTGATGTCGAATTCTTCGCCGGCCTGTGCAACTGCTTCCCAGACGGCCAAGCCGTACCACGAAGGTGTAGCGATTTCCCAAGCCAGTTCGCCGGAGAACGAGATACGGCTGACCCGTGCTGGAATACCCGAGTCCAGGGTGATGTCCCGGAATTCCATGAACTTGAAACCGTCTGCCGAGAAGTCCTCGGTGGTGGCGAGCTTGGCCATGACGTCGCGGGATTTTGGTCCAACAACGGCAATGGTGGCGTACTGTTCAGTCACCGAGGTGGCATAGACGTCCAGTTCTGGCCATTCGGTTTGCAACCATTCTTCGACCCATTCCATAACGTCTGCTGCACCCGAGGTGGTGGTATGCATGAAGTAGCGGTCTTCGGCCAGGCGAAGTGTCACGCCGTCGTCAAAGATCATGCCATCGGCAGACAGCATCACGCCATAGCGTCCCATGCCCTCTTTGAGCTTTACCCAGCCGTTAGTGTAGAGGCGGTTGAGGAACTCTGGGGTATCTTTACCGCGCAGTTCGATCTTGCCCAGGGTCGTGCCGTCAAACATGCCAACCGAGTCTCGTGCAGCCGCTGATTCGCGATAGACGGCCTCGTCCATGGTTTCGCCCGGTTTCGGGTAGTACCAGGCACGTTTCCACTGACCGACATCCTCGAAGACGGCGCCGGCAGCTACATGAGCATCATGCATCGGTGTGGTGCGTGCTGCTTCGAAGAGTTTTCCTCGACGACGCCCAGCCAGTGCGGCAAACCCCACGGGGGTGAATGGTGGACGGAACGTCGTGGTACCAATTTCTTGGGGATTATCGATCCCGAGAATTGAGGCCATGACACCGATGGTTGGAACACCCGAGGTCTTCCCTTGGTCGGCACCAGTGGAGATCGAGGTGTAGCGCTTGACGTGTTCGACCGAGCTCATACCCGCACCGGTGGCACGCAGAATATCGGCGACCGTCTGGTCACGCTGCAAATCGACATAATGGCTGTTGTAGTGTTCGACTTCTGTCCCGTCAGGGGAAGGCACCAACCACAATGGTTCAACCGGACCGTATGGTCGATCAATCGCGCGTGACGCATTGGCCCCAGTCGGGTAGCCGGCAGCAGTTGCAGCTGCGGCACCGGCTGCCGCGCCTGAGCTCAGCGCGGTGGCGGTCGAGTATTTTCCGGTAAGGGAACCGGCCAAGTGCATGTCTTCAACTGAGTCCACGGCGACGAAGCCCTGGCGTAGTTCATCCCACTCGATTCGCCCCTTGCGTCCAGAGTGGAGGTGAACCACCGGCGACCAACCGCCCGACACCGCGAGGGTGTCAACCTCAAAGCGCTGAGTTTTGGTGAAGTCGACGTCACCGTTGATTGGTGCAACGGTAATAGCGTTCAGCTGATCCTCGTCGTCAATGCCGGTATCAACAACTGCTGAACCGATAAGAACGTTGACGCCATTGGCTGCGGCCTGTTGTGCAGCCGGCGAGGCGGTGGACCGTGAGTCGATAACGGCAACGACTCCCCCGGTGTTTTGGAGTTCGTGCACCAGCGGGTAGACCGAGTCGTTGGTAGTGAAGACGGCGATCTGCTCTCCCGCACGCACCGCATAGCGGTTCAGGTAGGTGCGGACTGCGGAGGCCAGCATGACGCCTGGGCGATCATTATTTTTGAACACCATTGGGCGTTCGTGCGCCCCGGTGGCCAACACGACCTGCTGAGCGCGTACATGCCAGATGCGTTCCCGGGAGATCCCTTCACCCGGGTGCTCATCTTGCAGGTGAGTTCTGCGCTGTACAGCAACCGCGTAGTTGGAGTCGTAGACGCCGGTCACGGTGGTACTTGAGAGGACATCGACGTCGTCGTTGGCTTTGAGCGCTTCGACTGTCTCGGCGATCCACTGCGGAGCCGCGACATCATCGATGGATTCGTAGGGACTATCCAGCAGGCTGCCGCCGGTCCATGGTTTTTCGTCCATCAAGATGACGCGAGCACCGGATTGCGCCGCATTGGCGGCAGCGGAGAGCCCGGCCGGGCCGGCTCCGACCACCAATACATCAGTGTGGACGTGAACGTGGTCGTAATAAGCCTGGTCCTCGGTAGGGTCCAGCGTACCAAGTCCACTCAGTTTGGTGGCTTCTAAACCGTTAGTCACCGGGACCGTGGTGGAAGTCATCATGGATTCTTCGACGTCACTTTGGTGCCGTGCAGACAGGTGTACCAGTGAGTTTGGTTCTTCAACCCCGGCGGCAAATACACCGCGCGGGCGTTTGAAATACAGGGAGTTTGCGGCCGACTTGAACCCCGATGCAAGCATCGCGGAGGCTACGGTGTCGCCGCGCAGAGCACGGGATTGTTTGCCGTCGATAACAAGATCTACTTTGTCATTGTGATCAACGACGGCGTATGGTGCCTCATCGACAGTTAGACGGTAGGAGTGCGTCACTGGGAACCTCCGGATACATTCGGGCGGGGCGAGCCTGCCGGGTAGGTGGCTTTGAATTGGTAGGTAATAGTGTCACGAACGGCGTTGAACCATTTGCGGCAGCCGCCGTTGTGGACCCACCGTTCTGCGAAATCGCCCTTGGGGTTATCGCGATAGAACAAGAATTCGGCCCATTTTGCATCCGAGAGCGCATATGGGTCTTCGGGATAGGCAACGTGGGCTTCACCCCCGTAACCAAATTCGGTTTCGTTTCGTGGCCCGCAGTACGGGCAATCAATAAGCATCATGGCAATTGCCTTTCGTTTAGTGGGCCACGGCGGCTGCGCCGTGTTCATCAATCAGGTGACCGGTTTCGAAGCGTTCAAGACCAAATGGTGCGTTAAGTTCGTGTGGTTCATCATGAGCGATGGTGTGGGCCAGTGCGTAACCGGCGCCCGGTGTGCCTTTGAAGCCACCGGTGCCCCAACCACAGTTGACATACAGGCCATCAACTTCCGTTTTACTGACGATCGGTGAGGCATCCGGGGTGGTATCCACGACGCCGCCCCAGGTACGCAAGACGTGAGCACGGGCAAAGATTGGGAACAGTTCCACCGCCGCTGCCATTTGCTCCTGGATCACGTGGAATGCACCGCGTTGTCCAAACCCGTTATACGTGTCAATCCCTGCACCCATCACAAGTTCGCCCTTGTGGGCTTGCGAAACGTAGACGTGGATATGGTTCGACATGACCACGGTTGGGTGGACTGGTTCAAACAGTTCAGACACCAGGGCCTGCAAGGGGTGCGACTGAATCGGTAACTTCACCCCGGCCATTTCAGCTAGTTCGGAAGAATGTCCAGCCCCACACAGCGCGACCTGACCAGCAAGAATCCTGCCGCGGGTGGTCTCGACACCGGTGACTTTGCCACCTTCGACGAGGATGTCCGTGACTTCGGTGTTTTGGATGATGTCGATACCAGCGTTATTGGCCGAGCGAGCCAGTGCCCAGGCAACGTGGTCGTGCTTCGCGATGCCAGCGCGTGGCTGATAGGTCGACCCCATGATGGGGTAACGGATGTTGTCCGATGTGTTAATAATCGGGCAAACTTCTTTGACCTCGTCGGGTTCCAACCACTCCGAGTCCACACCGTTGAGCCTATTGGCGTTGACACGTCGCTTGGAGTCACGAACTTCAGAAACATGGTGTGCCAGGTTCAATACCCCGCGTTGGGAGAATAAGAAGTCATAGTCGAGTTCTTCTGGGAGTTCTTCCCACAGTTTTAACGAGGTGTCATAAATATTTGCGGATTCATCCCAAAGGTAGTTAGAACGAATAATGGTCGTGTTGCGGGCCATATTGCCGCCACCGAGCCAGCCCTTTTCAATCACGGCGACATTGGTGATGTCGTGACGTGAGGCCAGGTAGTGTGCGGTCGCCAGGCCGTGACCACCCGCGCCCACAATAATGACATCGTAGGAGGACTTGGGTTCCGGGTTATTCCACAGAAAATCGGGGTGCTGTGGGAGTATTTCTGCCATGGTTACGCTCCGAACGGTTCCAGGTTTGGGTACAGTGGATGAGCTTCGGCCAGCGCTTCAACACGCTGTGCAAGCTCAGGTAGGTTCTCGCGGTTCCCGGTAGCACCTGCGATCAAGGTCAACGCAATGATGTCAGCGACCTCTGCAAACGCTTCGATACCAAAGCCTCGAGTGGTCAACGCCGGTGTACCGATGCGTAGTCCGGAAGTCGTCATCGGGGGGCGTGGGTCCCACGGCACAGCGTTGCGGTTGACGGTAATGTCTACTTCTTGCAGTAGATCTTCACCCTGTTTTCCGTCGAGTTCTGAATTGCGCAGGTCGACCAGCACCAGGTGCACATCCGTACCACCTGTCAGAATCGAGATACCGGCTTCTGCGACATCCGGTTGGGACAACCGTTCGGCCAAAATATTGGCACCTTCGATCGTGCGGCGCTGGCGCTCAGCAAATTCTTCTTCGCCGGCGACTTTGAACGCGACAGCTTTACCCGCGATCACATGCATCAGTGGGCCACCCTGCTGCCCGGGGAAGACCGCTGAATTCACTTTTTTAGCGATGTCGCCATCATTGGTCAAAATGATGCCGCCACGAGGGCCGGCAAGTGTTTTGTGGGTGGTTGAGGTTGTAACGTGCGCGTGCGGAACCGGAGAAGGATGCAGACCAGCTGCTACCAGACCTGCAAAGTGAGCCATATCTACGAAGAGGTAGGCGCCGACTTCGTCAGCGATCTCACGGAAGCGAACGAAATCTAACTGGCGGGGGTAGGCAGACCAACCCGCGACAATCATCTTTGGTTGATGCTCACGTGCCAAGCGCGCGACTTCGTCCATATCTACTTCGTACGTACTTTCATCGACCGAGTACGGCACGATGTTGTACAAACGACCGGAGAAGTTCAGTTTCATACCGTGGGTTAGGTGACCGCCGTGGGCCAGATTCAATCCCATGACCGTATCGCCTGGACGAATCAAGGCGTGCATGACGGCAGCATTGGCTTGGGCGCCTGAGTGTGGTTGCACGTTGGCAAATTCGGACCCGAAGAGATTTTTCACCCTTTCAATGGCCAAGCGTTCTACAGAGTCAGCGTGTTCACAACCACCGTAGTAACGGCGTCCGGGATATCCTTCAGCATATTTATTTGTCAGAACCGAACCCTGTGCCTGCATTACAGCCAGCGGGGTGTGGTTTTCCGACGCGATCATTTCCAGACCGCGTTGTTGACGGTTGAGCTCCTGGTCAAGGAAACCGGCGATCTCTGGATCGAGCTCCACCAAATCCTGCGTCAGCGAGGCAGTAACCTGCGAGGTAATACTAGTCATGCAACTTCCTTCAAAAAATCCTGAACGACACTTGATATATCAGCTACCGATCACAGAATATGACGTTCATCACAGAAAAGTCAAGCCATCAACAAAACTTTTTTCAAACACTGCAGTTCTGCAGCGTTTAGTGCAGAATAAGAGCAACGAAAGGACATGAATGACCACGTTGCACAACGTTGGCGCGAACGGCGAGTCTCTATCGTCCCGCGCTTACCGCATTCTTCTGGACCGCCTAATCATGTTGGACATTCAACCCGGTGAGCCAATCATGGAAAAGCAGTTGGCTGAAGAAATGGGGGTTGGCCGCACCCCCTTACGAGAGGCGCTCAAGCGCCTCGAGTCCGATCACCTCGTGGTGACATACCCTCGCCGTGGAACATTCGCCAGTCAGGTCGACGTCACCGAGCTGGCCCATGTCTCTGAGATCCGGCAAGCACTAGAGCCGCTTGCCGCCCGCCGCGCCGCCGAAGCCCAGGGGGGCGCCATGCGCGAGCAACTTCTGGCAGTCCTCGTGAACATTAAAAGCCTGAGCCCAAACCAGTCGCAGCGCGACTTGCTATCGTATGACCTCTCGGTCCACCGCATGATTTATAGCGTGACGCAAAACGAGCACCTGTCAGAAACACTCATTCGCCTCGACAACATCGCGACCCGAATCTGGGCAGCACTCTCGGATCGCTTACCGTCACTGCATGAACATATCCTCGACCACACGCAGCTCATCAAGCACATCGTGGCCGGACGGCCCGACGCAGCAGAGCGTAGCGCAGCACAGCACGTCGAGAATTTCTATTCCATGGTTCGTGGGGCACTCTAACCACGTCACCCCGACGGCCAGGCCTGATGCCCCGGCCGCAGGTGAGCCCGAGCCCACTTCTTGCTCGAGCGGCAGCTGCCCACGGCCCCTTGACTGTGACCCAGCTCACCGCATACTGTTGTGCAACATCGTT
>NZ_JAKDKW010000144.1 GCF_030453185.1 Yaniella sp.
TATGACAAACGATGATGTTGCAAAAGCCTACGGATCGCAATCGGTCCACGTTGAACAGCTTTTGGGCACAGAGGTTGCAGCAGCTGATCCCGACCGCAATATCATTGAACCGTGGGCTGCCACGGTCAAGGGTGCCATACTGGATGTTGGCTCGGGGACCGGACGCTGGACGGGGCATCTTGCCACCCGTGGCCACGACATTGAGGGACTGGAACCCGTCGAACAACTCGTCGATTTGGCCCGGAAAAACTACCCTTGGATCATGTTTCACCGTGGTTCGGTCAACGAATTAGCTGACACAGACCACCGCTGGGCAGGACTGCTCGCCTGGTACTCCGTGATACACATGGGCCCAGAGGAGTTGCCCGAAGCGTTGTCGGTACTGCGTGGCGTACTGCAAGATGACGGCACGCTGTTGATGTCGTTCTTCAGCGGCACAACGTTCATGCCGTTCAATCATCCTGTTGCCACAGCCTATCTATGGCCTATGGATGACATGACCTTCGCTTTAGAAACCGCAGGGTTGAGCGTCGTCGACCAACACTGGGAGCCCAATGCTCCACACGCTCACATCATTGCCACGGCTACCAAGCATTAGATACCGCTCCGAGCATTCGACTGCTTGCCCGGAATCTCGCGTGCAGGCGGCTATTGAAGCAATATCCACCCATTGATACGCTGATTCTCAGCGGGCTTCCAGGAAAAAGGCAAGTGAGCCCACGAGGAGCTCATCATGGAAGCAGATTTCCCCTTTTGGCTACGTGCCTCACACCTATTCAACTTCGTACTCCTTGGCATTCTCATCCGGAGTGGATGGGAAATTCTTGCATCGCTACCCAGGCTTTGGTGGCGCAACGATTCCAAACCAGGCACCGAATGGTTACGATTCACCCGGCGGAAGTTGCCAAAGGAAGAGGGCGTCTACACCTCGCTGATGGAATGAGCGGTCCATGTCACCGCTGCTGGCGCTGCCGGGTCGGGAGAACATTGGACTCGGACGCCACTGGCACGGCATCGGCGTCATGCTGTGGGTAGTTAACGGTCTGTTCTATGTGATCATGCTGTTTGCCACCGGTCTGTGGACCAGGATTGTGCCCACATCGTGGAGTGTCTTCCCGGAAGCTTGGGAATCTTTCAAGATCTATGCAGGTTTCGGAGTCCCCAGGCTGGAACACTTTCAACCCTACGATCCCCTCCAAATGCTCACGTACACCGGGGTCGTTTTCCTGCTAGCCCCGCTGCTGATTCTGACGGGCCTGGCTATGTCGCCGGCTCTCCGCTCCCGGTTCCCCTGGTATGTGAAAGTCCTCGGTGGACCGCAGGTGGCGCGGTCGCTGCACTTTATTTGCCACGCAGCGTTCATCGTGTTCATTATCATGCACGTCGGCCTGGTCTTTCTGGTCCACCCGGAATACAACCTGCCCCACATGATCCTGGGCATCGAAGCGAATCAGCCTGAATATTATGCACAAGCATTCACCATCGCACTGATCACCATCGTGCTCGTCATCGCCTTCTTGATTGGCCTGAGCTACTGGAGCCTGGCCAATCGACCACGCGCACAACGGTTCCTGGTCGCCGTCACTGAACCGGGACGCGGAGTCTTCTTGAACTGGATGCGGTCGCGCATGTCCAAACAGAATGTCTTCACGGAAAAGGACATTTCTGAGTTCCACTGGACGAACGGCCTGCCGCCCACAGAAGATGAGTCGCCTGAGTGGCTCCAACACCGCGATACTGACTGGTCCGACTGGAGGCTGGAACTCGGCGGCGAGCTCAACGGCGAGACCAAGCACTTGAGCTTGGATGACCTGAGGGCGATGTCACGACACGAATACATCGGTATCCACTCGTGCATGCAGGGCTGGACTGCTACTTCGAAGTGGGCCGGAGTGAAACTGCGCGACGTCCTCGATCTCTTGGGCCCGCGCCCCGAGAACGCGAACTATGTGATGATCGAGTCCCACGGGCTGGCCCAGGTTATGTACGATAACCGGCCGCGTGAACCGTTTTATGCGGTAATTCCGCTGCGGGATGCGTATGAGGACGACACGATTCTGGCTTATGCACCCAATGACCGACCCCTGGATGATCACCTGGGAGCACCGTTGCGGTTGCGGGTGGAATCCAGTCACGGCTACAAGATGGTCAAATGGGTGCGCAAAATAGAATGGGTGGAAGACTACGAAGACATCGGTGACGGCCGTGGCGGAACTCGTGAAGATTCCGCGATGCAGGCCTTCAACGGACGTATCTAACCGGGAGGTCCCTTTGATAACCAGCACCATTTATATTCTGGCCGGAGAGCTCTCCAACGCTGCCACACGGTCGATCAAGGGGCAGGTCTATCAGGTACCACGCGTGGGAGGGATTTCTTTTGAAGTTGTGCCCGGTCAGGATACGCGCATGATCATCAAGCACAAAGACGACGAACCGGTCGCACGGGGTGACTTAGAAGCCGCCGTCGCCAAAGCGGGCAAGTATCAGCTGCTCTAGAGCCAACCCTTGAGCTGAGCTGTCTGCGCGGCCTCGCTCCGATTCGAAGTCTGCGTCTTGCCGATTGCCGA
>NZ_JAKDKW010000145.1 GCF_030453185.1 Yaniella sp.
AACGTTGATCGAGTTCGTGACATTCCAACTGCCGTATGTACTCGGTTGCCTCACCCATACTGTTTCCCTTCGTGGAACAAGGAGTTCACTACGCTGCGAGGTAGTCTTCTGGTTCGATGTCGTTACCGATAACCCAGGGTGTCTCGACCTCATCGCGGATCAGATAGCCCTGGTTCCAATCGATAATCTGGTCGAAGATCTCATCGAGTGCTATCGGCCACTGGTCGTTGGCAAAAACGCGACTGTGAATGATGTCGGCTACCATGACCGTCTGGCCCGCGAATCGGTCAACGAGTAAACGGCCTGGTGTATCGCCCCACTGACGTTCCCAAAGCAAAGGATCATCACCTGTTACTGTCAGATCTGTTGCCAGTCTTGCAAGCGTTGTTTCATACAGCAGCTCTTCACCAAAATAGCTGATCAGGCCGCGGAGTAAAGTGAAGGACTTTTGCGTTAGCTGCCCGGACTCGTCGCGTTTCACCCGGTCGATAACGAAATATGCGTAGTCATCAAAGGCGATGACACCGTGGTCCCGGCCAATTTTCTGAAACCGTTTCACATCTTGACGCAGGATGGTTTTCTCCCGACGGCTATAGGCTCTCGGCGTGAGATTCAGTGGTTTTGCGGTGGTCATTTCAACTCCTATGGGATCCGTAAATATTTGGATACCAAGAGTTTTGCAAGAATCACAGACCACAGGTGGTCGTGTCAGCCAAATTGTGGATAACTCGGCCAGACGCCGTGGTTATTCCTGTTCGGGTGTCAGTGTTCGAATCTCATCGATGATTTCACCGAGCTGACGCCGGGTTGTCAGCCCAGACTTTGCAAAGACGTGTTTGCCATTGCGGAACCCAACCAGCGTGGGGAGCGAGCGCACACCCATGATCCCCGCCAGTTCTTGTTCTTCATCGGTGTTGACCGTTGCAAAGACCACGTCGTCGAACTGTTGTGCGACATCGGTAAAAATTGGGCTAAACCGTAAACAGGTAGTACACCAGGGTGCCCAGAAGTCGACGATGACCGTAGCGTTGCGCTCCACTGTTGCCGCCAAGGTGGCAAGCGTGAGTTCTCGCATCATCGTTCCTTTGCCGGTGGTTAAAAGATAAAGTCCGAGGCAAAAGCCTCGGACCTCACCCTAGTGGTTTTTGTTAGTCGACGAAGATGTCTTTTTCTAGCTCGCTGGGATCGATGCCCGGTGAGTATTGAGCGAAGTCCGTGACGCCTACATCTTCCAGGACGTCTTCGCACAGCATGGTACGGCCAGCGTATTTTGCAGGATCTGCTGTCAGCACGGCGTGCGCTGAATCAGAATAGACTTCCGGGGTCCGCGAGCGCTCATACATCTCGCTACCGCCCAGTGCGTATTGCACCGCGGCGGTCTGGATGGTGGTTTTTGGCCAGAGGCAGGTCGCAGGAATCTGGTTCTGAGCCCCGATGCCCAGGGCGGCAAGGCTCATGCCGTATTTTGCCATCATGTAGGAGGGCGCTGCACCCAACCACTTCTGGCTCATATTCAGTGGCGGTGACAGGCTGAGAACGCGGGGATCCGCCGATTTTTTCAAGTGCGGCAGGGCGGTTCGAGTCAGCAGGAACGTGCCGCGTACGTTGATATCGTGCATCAGGTCGTAGCGTTTCATATCGATCTTCTCGGCCGGCTCGAGATTAATGGCCGAAGCATTATTGATGACGATATCGATGCCACCGAATTCTTTGACCGCTGCATCGACGGCAGCCTGGACGTCCGCTTCTTCGCGGACATCACCGACGACGGGTAGTGCTTTACCGCCGGCTTCCCGAATTTCCTCGGCGGCGGTATAGACGGTTCCTGGCAGTTTTGGATGTGGTTCTGCGGTCTTGGCCAATAGCACGACGTTGGCGCCGTCTACTGCCAGTCGTTTGGCGATCGATAAGCCGATACCGCGGCTACCACCAGAAATTAGTACGGTTTTCTCATGCAGAGTCGAATTCGACACCGTTGCTCCATTCAGTTGTTAACGTGGGCTACGCTACATTCTGCCAGAATTTCTCGATACTGTCCGTACCGGGTATTTTGACGTGAAGTGTGGCGCCACTCGCAGCGTGCCAGGCTTATCGTGTCCATGGGGTGTGCCAGGGTTATGGGTATGGAGATTTCAACTGCGATTGTGCTGTGCATTCTGATCGCCCTCGTTTGTTTTGCCGCCGGTGTTTTCGTTGGGTCGCGCATTGCTGCCAGCCGGAATACCTCAACGGGTGACGCTGCGCTGCGGGAGCAGCTAGCCACCGCGCAGACTCGTGCTGACCTGTTGGACCGGCAACGCCACGAGGATCGTGAGCACTCACAATCCCAGCAGCAGATTGTGCAGATGCTCGGGCCGCTCTCCAAGCAGCTGGAACACCTTGGGGGCCAGGTCTCTCAGCTGGAGCGTGATCGAGGTCAGCAGTATGGACAGCTGTCGCAACAGCTTCGTACGGCTCATGCCACGGATTCAGCGTTGTTAGAGAATACGCACAAATTGGTAGCCAGCCTGCGCTCCTCGTCGGCACGAGGCCACTGGGGTGAAGTCCAACTCCG
>NZ_JAKDKW010000146.1 GCF_030453185.1 Yaniella sp.
CTGGCGGTATTAGAGAAAGCCGGACTGGTGCAACGGAATCGACGAGCGCAGTGGAGTGAGTGCTCCCTGACCACCGATGGGCTCATGGACGTAGCCAGCTGGATAACCGCCCAACAGGCAGTATGGAATGAACGGTTCGATCGACTCGAGGAATACATCGAAAAGGAGAAATCTGATGAGTAGCACCGACATGACCCAAAGCTTTACTCTTACCCGCACACTCGATGCGACTCCAGAACAGGTCTGGCACGCCTGGACTGATCCTGATGCGATTGCCGATTGGTGGCATCCGCGCAACACCAGCACCCCTCGCGACGAAGTCGAAGTCGATGTTCGCGTGGGCGGGCACTACACCTACACGATGGTCAATGACGACACGGGCGAAAGAGTCGTAACCGGCGGCGTTTACCAGGAGGTCTCCCCTGTTGAACGGCTGGTGTTTACCTGGGGTGAGCCCGGCTCAGACCCCGAGGATACTCCAATCGTCACCGTTACTCTGGAACCCTCAGGAGGCGGGACCCATATGACGTTTGAACTGCATGGTTTCGCGGGCCAACCGGGTGACGGATTTGTCTACGACGGCTGGGATGAAGCCCTTGACGTGTTGGAAGAATATCTGGCTTGACACTATCCGTATATTTCTCCCGGTCAGGCACCGGAACCCGTCAAATGGGAGTAGTGGACTATCGACCAGATATGAGCGGCCACTCGATACAAAGCGGCGGTGCGCGACGGTGATGCCGAGCCCATTATCCGCCTTATAGCCGAGTCGACAAGGGTCTCATCTCAGGAATCTCGTGTGACAGTCCAGCGGTTGTCCAAGATGCATAGACCTGCGCGACCGTCCGAAGTTGAACATAGCAGCGTTGGCAGCCTTGGGCAGCACAGGACAACAGCTGACCAGGCATTATCAATACCGCTACTGACGTAGCGGGAATGAGTGGAGAAGAAGTCGCTGCACGCTTCTTGCGGACCGAATCATGGGACTGGGCAGGCGCGACTCAAGGCTTCGCACTTGATCGATCCCGTTCATCAAGGTAATCCTGCACGTCCTCTTCCACCCAGCACTCGACGTTGTTTATTTCGGGCAGGTCAGACGCCAGGAAGATGGGGTTCCTGCCCGCCTTCCTCTCTGCCTGGTAGTGACGCAGCAACTTCAGCGCGGGCTTGCTGAGCAGGGTGATTACGACCAGGTTGATGACGGCGATGACGACCATCGAAACCCCTGCAATCGACCAGGCGAGCTCAACGGTGATCACTGATCCGACGAAGACCATTAAGGTCACGGCCCAGCCAAACGCCATGAGCCAACGCTTGTTCCGAGTGAGGTAGTTCATATTCGCTTCACCATAGGAATAGTTCCCCAGAACCGAGGTGAACGCCAGCAAGAACATAATCACCGCTAGCATCACCGTGCCCCAGTCACCGAAGTTTGTCCTCAAGGACTCCTGGACCATCATGAGCCCTTCACCGCCCGCCGAGACGTCGGGGAACGCGACGAGCACGATAAACGCCGTGATGGAGCAGATCAGCAGAGTGTCAAAGTACACGCCCAACGTCTGCACAAGCCCCTGTTTTACCGGGTGGCTGACCGACGACGTCGCCCCAACATTGGGCACCGAGCCCATGCCTGCCTCATTGGAGAGCATGCCGCGCTGCACACCGTGCATGATCGCCGCGCCGACGGCACCGCCGCCCACTGCTTGGAGATCGAAGGCACCGGTGAACAACTGGCTGATCACCCGAGGCAACTCTTCGGCATTGGTCAACACAATGATCAGCCCCAGGACCAAGTAGATCAGAGCCATCACGGGCACCATACTCTGTGCGACCGTGGCCACACGGCGCATGCCACCGACCACAATGAGTGCGGTGAGAGCGGCCAACACGAGCCCGAGCACAATCGGCAGCCACGACATGCTTTCCGGATCAGTGTAGGTAGCGACCGCTCCATTTACGGCGTCGACGATGGTGTTGGCCTGCAGCGAGGTGAAGGCCAACGCGAAGCAGAAGATGAATAGCACCGCGAACACTCCGCCGAACCAGCGGCTGCCCAGCCCGCGGTGGATGTAGAACGCCGGACCGCCTTTGTAGGTGTCGTCCGCGCGGGACTTGTAGAGCTGGGCCAGCGTCGATTCGATAAAGCTGGCCGCGGAGGTGAACAGACACATGATCCACATCCATACGACTGCCCCGGGTCCCCCAAGGAAGATCGCCCCGGCGACACCGGAAACATTGCCGGTGCCCACGCGAGCAGCCGCAGATATCGTGAACGCCTGGAAGGACGACAGCGACTTGCGACGATCTGGCGCAGTCTCATCTTTCTGGGTCTTTTCGGTGATGGAGCGGAACATCTCCGGAATCATCCGGAACTGCACCGCTCCGGTACGGATCGTGAAATATAGGGCGGCGAGGGCGACGATGCCGGTCCCAATCCAGGTCCAGAGCCATTCCTCAGCGCCACCGAGCCAGGAGTTGAAGTTTTCGAGGAGTTCCATGATAAAAGCGTACCAACACGTGAGCAGG
>NZ_JAKDKW010000073.1 GCF_030453185.1 Yaniella sp.
GTCCAGAGCGTGTGTCCATATTGTGCGGTGGGCTGTGGACAGCTTATTTACACTAAAGACAACAAGGTCACCCATATTGAAGGTGACCCGGACTCCCCTATTTCTCGTGGCCGCTTGTGCCCGAAGGGTGCTGCCTCAGAGCAGCTAGTCAATACGCCTTCCCGCCAGAAAACCGTGCTCTACCGCGCTCCGAGAGCTACCGATTGGGAAGAAATCGAGCTCGAGACGGCGATGGATATGATCGCTGATCGCTTCCTGGAAGCGCGCGCAAATCACTGGGAAGACTTTGATGAAGAAGGCACGCCCGTCAATCGCACCATGGGACTTGCTTCCCTCGGCGGCGCGACCATCGATAATGAAGAAAACTATCTTATAAAGAAACTGTTCTCTGCAGCCGGCGCGGTGCAGATCGAGAACCAGGCCAGGATTTGACACTCCTCCACAGTTCCTAGTTTAGGATCTTCTTTTGGGCGTGGCGGTGCCACCCAGCCATTGCAAGATATGGCGAATGCAGACCTGATTGTGATTCAGGGTTCCAACATGGCCGAATGCCACCCGGTTGGGTTCCAGTGGGTTACTGAAGCCAAACAGCGTGGCGCCAAAGTGATTCACGTCGACCCTCGCTTTACGCGTACTTCAGCGGTTGCCGATAAACACATCACCATTCGTGCTGGCTCTGACATTGTGCTGTTGGGTGCCCTCATCAACCACATGATCGAAAACGAGCTGTGGTTCAAGGAGTACGTCACGCACTACACCAACGCGGCGCATCTCATCTCGGAAGGGTACTCCGGCCCAGAAGATCTCGATGGACTCTTCTCTGGTTACGACGACGACTTACAGGGGTACAACAACGAGACGTGGCAGTATGAGAAAGACCCCGAAGCCGCCGATGGCATCGCCAAGGATATGACGCTGCAGCATCCACGTTCGGTGTTCCAGATCCTGAAACGTCACTACTCTCGGTACACACCGGAAGCCGTAGAGGACATGGCTGGCATCAGCCAAAAAGATTTCAAATACTTGGCCGACGCATTCGCCGAGAACTCCACTCGAGATAAGACCACCTGTGTCGCATACGCGCTGGGCTGGACGCAGCACTCGATGGGCTCACAGTTCATTCGAACTGCCGCAATCCTGCAGTTGTTGATGGGGAACATGGGTCGTCCAGGTGGCGGCATTATGGCACTGCGCGGCCACGCAACCATTCAGGGTTCAACCGACATCCCAACGCTGTTCAACCTGCTACCCGGTTACCTCCCGTTCCCGGTTGCTGGTAAACACGACACCCTGCAGGACTACTTCGACGAGGCATTTCCGCAGGATCAGAAGGGCTTCTGGCATAACGGGAATGCCTATATGATCTCGTTGTTGAAAGCCTGGTTTGGTGATGCCGCGACTGCAGAAAACGACTACGCGTATCATTATTTGCCGCGCCTGACCGGTGCACACGGAACGTATCAAACGCTCATGCGCATGTTCGATAAGGGTGTGGACGGTTACTTCGTACTGGGTCAAAACCCTGCGGTAGGCTCAGCGAATGGCCGCATGCAGCGCATGGGGATGGCCAACTTGAAGTGGATGGTCGTGCGCGACTTCCAGCAAATTGAGACCGCCACCTGGTGGCGCGATGGTCCAGAGATTCAAACCGGTGAGTTGAAGACCGAAGAGATTGATACTGAAGTCTTCTTCATGCCCGCGGCCAACCACACGGAAAAGGCCGGCACGTTCACCCAGACACAGCGTTTGGTTCAGTGGCGTCACCAAGCAGTGACCCCTCCCGGTGACGCGCGCTCTGAGTTGGAGTTCTTCCACGAACTTGGCAAACGCTTGCGTGAACGCCTCAAAGATTCGACGGACCCAAGGGATCGTCCACTTTTGGATATGACCTGGGACTACCCGGTTGATGAGCACGGCGAACCAGATGCCGAAGCCGTGATGAAAGAAATCAACGGCTACTATACGTCCGGTCCGGATGCGGGCAAACCACTGGATAATTTCAACCAGATGAAACCTGATGGTTCAACTGCGGGTGGCTGTTGGATTTACACCGGTGTTTATGCCGGTGGGGTCAACCGCGCCGCACTACGGGTACCAGGCGACAAACAAGACGAAATGGCTAATAAATGGGCCTGGGCTTGGCCTGCAAACCGTCGGATTCTCTATAACCGAGCCTCGGCAGATCCCGAGGGCAAACCGTGGTCAGAGCGCAAGAAGCTCATCTGGTGGGATGAAGACGAAACCAAGTGGGTGGGCAATGACACCCCGGACTTCCCCATCGACCGTGCACCAAATGCCAAGACCCAAAAGGGCATCTTTGGTCCAGATGCACTGGCCGGAGATGATCCGTTTATCATGCAAACCGATGGGAAAGGGTGGCTCTTCGCACCCATGGGCATGAAGGACGGTCCCCTCCCGACACACTACGAACCAGCTGAGTCGCCGGTTAGTAACAGCCTGTACCCACAACAGGAATCACCTTCTCGTCTCCTGATTACTGCAGAGGGCAACCAACTGGCGCCTGCTTCAGGAAACCCGGGATCAGAGGTCTTCCCGCACGTGTTCACCACGTACCGTCTGACCGAACACCACACAGCCGGTGGCATGAGCCGGTTCCTGCCGTATCTGTCCGAGCTTCAACCCGAAATGTTCTGCGAGGTTTCAGAGGAACTCGCCGAAGAATTCGGATTGGAACCCTATGGTTGGGCAACCATCATTTCCCCGCGCGGTGCCATTGAGGCTCGTGTACTCGTCACCCAACGGATGAAACCGGTGCGCGCCGGAGGCAAGACGATCCACCAAATTGGGCTGCCCTATCACTGGGGTGTCGGCAAAGAGGCCCTCATTACGGGTGACGGGGCGAATGACTTACTGGGGATGACGCTTGATCCAAATGTGTTCATCCAGTCAGCAAAAGCCGTAGCCTGTGCCATCCAACCTGGGCGTCGTCCACGAGGCGAAGCCTTGGTAGAGTTCGTCAACGACTACCGTGACCGTGCTGGTATTACCCCCATGACCGGCCAGAGCAGACTCACGTATGAACGTGATCCTGAGACCATGAAAATAGCAGAACCCCCAACATTGTCTGAACCTGAGCATCACGAAGGAGACAAACTTGTTTGACTTCAGAGAAAAACCCGGCCAGCTCATCGATGCCCACGGTCAGGACACGGA
Source organism: Yaniella sp. (assembly GCF_030453185.1). Classification (GTDB taxonomy): domain Bacteria; phylum Actinomycetota; class Actinomycetes; order Actinomycetales; family Micrococcaceae; genus Yaniella. The sequence continues at coordinate 3,175 of NZ_JAKDKW010000073.1, forward strand.
ACGCAAAGGGTTCTTCACCGACACCTCCATCTGCATCGGTTGTAAGGCCTGCGAGGTTGCGTGTAAAGAATGGAACCAGGTGCCCATGGAAGGCAACCTGGAACTGCTGGAATCCTCGTACGACAACACCGGTGGTCTCGGGGCCAACACATGGCGCCACGTAGCGTTCATCGAACAAGATGAAGAGCAAATCGAAAAAGCTCGTGACTCCGGTCAGAAACTCATAAGTCTCGGTATGCCATCCATTGGCGCTCCCGAAACCCGTGAAAAAGATACCGCCAAACATATCGGCATGCCAGAATTTGGCTCCCCCGGTACACGGATCAAAGAAAAAGTGGATAACCCACCGAACCCAGATACCCCGGAATTCCGGTGGCTGATGAGCTCAGATGTGTGCAAACACTGCACCTTCGCCGGCTGTTTGGACGTGTGCCCAACCGGAGCCCTTTACCGTACCGAATACGGCACCGTGGTCGTCCAAGACGATATCTGTAACGGTTGTGGAACCTGTGTTGCCGGTTGCCCGTTCGGCGTCATCGAACGCCGCGATACCGGGACGATCCATACCAAACCAGACCGGGTAGATTCCCGATATGCCATGGACGTCAAGCACGAGGGCACCGCCAATAAGTGCACGCTGTGCTACGACCGTCTGGTCGACGATCAAGTACCGGCTTGTGCCCAAACCTGCCCGACCACTTCGATCAAGTTTGGTAATCAATCTGAGATGGTCGAAAGCGCGGTAGAACGCGTCACCACCATGCATGCACAGGGCAGCACCGAAGCCCGCCTGTATGGGGCCAACACTAACGACGGCGTCGGCGGTATCGGCTCGGTCTTCCTGCTCTTGGACGAACCGGAAGTATACGGCCTGCCACCGGATCCACAGGTTCCGACCAAGGATCTACCGCAAATGTATAAGAAGGTCGGCATCGCTGCCGCGGGAATGCTGGCTGCTGCCGCGACCGCTTTCGTAGGAGCTCGCAAAAAGTGACCCTTTCTGACTTCGACTCATATCGGCCCGCGCATGAGGGCCGCCGCAAAAAGAAACGCAACCGTCCGCCAGGAAACGGTCGGCGGCGCGGTGGCGGCGGGGGCGATGGTGCCCGTGAAATGTCGATGGTCGACGACGTCGAATTCAGCGACTCCTACTATGGCCGTCCCATTGTTAAGCCCCCACCGTGGGACTGGAAAATCTCCGCGTACCTCTTTGCCGGTGGAGTAGCAGGAGGTTCTGGCATGTTGGCCGCCGGGGCCGATGCCGCAGGACTCGAAAAACTCCGCCGCAATACTCGTCTCACCGCACTGGGAGCCACCATCGGCGGGACCGGTTTCCTCATTCTCGACCTCGGCCGTCCCGAACGCTTCTTACACATGATGCGCACCTTCAAAGTATCCTCCCCCATGAACATCGGGACCTGGATACTCAGTGGTTTTGGTACCGCTGCCGGCGTTGTCGCAGCGATCGAAGTCGACCGCATAACCGGTGAAAAACTTCCACTGGGACCGCTCCGCACCATACTGCACTGGGTAGAAAAACCTACCGGCGCAGTGGCTGCACTCTTCGGAGCCCCCCTGGCGTCCTACACGGGTGCGCTGCTGGCCGACACTGCGGTGCCAACGTGGAATGCTGCCAGAGACAACCTGTCGTATCTTTTTGTTTCCTCAGCAGCCATGGCATCCTCCGGGGTAGCAATGATCACCACGCCGACCGAACAAACTCGGCCGGCCCGTGTCCTGGCGACCGCCGGAGCGGCAGCAGATCTATACTTCGCAGAGAAACTCACCGAACCAATGCACCCGGCAGAAGCCGAACCGCTGCAGACCGGGCGCGCCGGCAAAAAACTCCGTTGGGCCAAAGGTCTCACCATAGCCGGTGGCATCGGTGCTGCACTCTTGGGACGCAATCGTATTGCTGCCATTGCCTCGGGTGCAGCTCTGGCGACCGCATCCGCACTGACCCGCATGGCCGTGCTGGAAGCAGGGATCGATTCGACCAAAGATCCACGTCACGTGGTCGAACCCCAGAAGGCGCGCCTTGAAGCGCGTCGAGCTCAGGGCATCGTCGACGACTCGATCACCACCGTGGGCTAGCGAACCTCGACCACACCTGCACGACCGGTGGTGTAACCAATCACCGGGTGCCCAGGGAGTTCACCGACCACCAATAAACCGCCAGAGGTTTGTGCATCGGCCAGGACCAACAGATCTTCTCCGGTAATACCGCTCCCCGACTCGATATGCGGGGCAACCCAATCCAGGTTCCGTCGTGTACCACCCGAAATAAAGCCATCCCGCAGCGCTTCAGCCGCACCCTCAACTAGCGGAACAGCAGCCTTGTCCAGCACCGCGCCCACGTTGGAAGCACGCAGCATCTTATACAGGTGGCCTAAGAGACCAAACCCGGTCACATCTGTTGCTGCCTTGAGCCCAGCCGCCACACTCTGCTCAGCTGCCGACTTATTCAACGTCGTCATCGTATCGATGGCCGCTTGGAACACCTCACCGGTCGCCTTGTGACGGTTATTGAGCAGCCCCAAACCAATCGGTTTCGTCAGCGTCAACGGCAGGCCAGCCTCTGCGGCGTCGTTGCGGAGTAGTTCGTCGACTTTGGCTGTACCGGTCACCGCCATACCGTATTTCGGTTCCGGATCATCCACCGTATGCCCACCAATTACCGGGCACCCGGCTTCACGTCCGATGGCCAACCCACCGGCCAGCACCTCGGACATCATCTCGGCGGGCAAAACCCCGCGCGGCCAACCCATCAGGTTAATGGCCACAATCGGACGGCCACCCATCGCATAAATATCACTGATCGCGTTGGCCGCGGCGATCCGGCCCCAGTCATAGGCTGAGTCGACCACCGGGGTAAAAAAGTCCGCGGTGGATAAGATCGCAGTGTCACCATCAAGGTGAACCGCAGCGGCGTCATCGCCATCGTCAATCCCCACGATCACGTTGGCATAATCTTGACCCGCCAGCTGAGAAACGGCCTCTTCCAGCTCACCGGGTGGGATCTTGCAGGCACACCCTCCACCGGAGGCCGTAGTGGTTAAACGCGGAAGGGGGGCTTGTTCTAAAATCTCAGACATACGCCCAGTATAGGAACGTCCACGCTGCTTGCCCAGGGACGGTCCGGCCGTGCTGGGCCAGCCCAAACGTGATAGTTTGATTTTTTGGAGGCGTTAGGGTTCCTGGTGGTCCCCGCGGTCTTCAAAACCGACGAGACCAAGTAGCTTGGTCTGGCGGGTTCGATTCCCGTCCGCCTCCGCCAACTTCCTGACGAAAGGGCCCACCGGTGACTTCAGACCCGCGCCGCGCGATCCCCTCGACTGATCGGCTGCTGACGCTGCCGGAGGTCATAGCTGCCGGGCAGCGGTTGGCGCCGCATATTATTCGCCACACGATCACCGAAATACAGGCCTCTGCTCGTCGCGGTCAGACAGCACCGGATGAAGTGATCCCCCGGGTTGTCGACGCCGTGCAGGCAACGCACACGACCAACCTATCGGCCGTGCTCAATGCCACCGGCGTCATCATTCATACGAATTTAGGCCGTGCACCGTTGTCCGAAGCCGCACGAGATGCACTGCATGCGGCGGCCGGCTACGTGGATCTAGAACTGGACCTTGACGACGGCAAACGCAGTAAACGTGGTACCTGGGCCAAAACCGCACTGTTGGCCAAAGCTCCCGACGCTGAAGATGCGCTCATTGTGAATAACGGTGCCGCCGCGCTCTCACTGGCGACCACCGCCCTTGCCGTGGCGCAGGGCAAACCAGAAGTGATTATTAGTCGCGGCGAGCTCGTGGAAATCGGGGCTGGATTTCGTCTCCCCGACCTCATCACCTCAACCGGAACGCAGCTGGCCGAGGTTGGCACGACCAATCGCACCACCCTTGAGGACTATCGCAACGCGATCAGCGAGCGAACCGGTGCGATCCTCAAAGTCCATCCGTCCAATTACTGGATCGGTGGCTTCAACTCGACCGTCGAGACAAAACAGCTGGCCACCCTCGCTGATGAACAGGGGCTCCCACTGATCGTGGATGTGGGCTCGGGACTCTTTACACCAGATCCGGTTCTGCCCGATGAGCCGACCATGACCCAGGCACTGCGCGATGGCGCCGACGTGGTCATTGCCAGCGGCGACAAACTCCTGGGTGGGCCCCAAGCCGGCCTGCTGCTGGGCTCCAAAACCGTGCTGCAGACACTGGCTCGGCATCCACTGGCGCGCGCATTTCGGGCCGATAAATTCACGCTAGCCGCCCTAGAAGCCACGCTGAATGCATCATCGACCCCGGTACACGATGCCCTCCACGCTGACAGCAAGGTACTCTATGCCCGCAGCCAGCGAATTGCCGAAGCGCTCAACGCCGAGGTGGTGCCGCACGAGGGTCGGGTTGGTGGCGGCGGTGGTGCCGGAGTACCGATTGCCGGTTGGGCAGTGAGTGTCGCTGAAGAGTTCGCCCGCCCGCTGCGTACCGGGAGTCCAGCCATTTTGCCTCGGGTTGCCGATGGCCGATGCCTGATTGATCTGCGGTGCGTGCCGGAAGCTGACGACGAAGTCATATTGCACCGGTTGCGTGAGATCGCAGCGGAGGTTGAGGGGTGACCGAGCAGTTTGTGGTGGCCACGGCCGGGCACGTGGATCATGGGAAATCCGCTCTGGTGCAGGCTCTGACCGGTACTGAAACCGACCGGTGGGCCGAAGAACGCGAGCGCGGACTCACCATTGATCTGGGTTTTGCCGAAATGTCCTTGCCTTCGGGGCGATCGGTGTCGTTTGTGGATGTGCCCGGTCACGAGCGTTTTGTTGGCAATATGTTGGCCGGACTCGGTCCGGCGCCCGTCGTGTGTTTGGTCGTGGCAGCAGACGAAGGCTGGCAGGCCCAAACTTCGGAACACCGCGATGCGATCAAGGCCCTGGGGATTTCCGCCGGGGTCGTGGTGATTTCGCGGCTCGATCTGGCACCGGACAACATCGGGGCGGTCACCGCTCAGATTCAAGCCGAGCTAGCGGACACAGCGCTGGCCAAGGCTCCGATCATTGCTACCTCGGCCGTTGAGCGTGTTGGACTCGATGAACTCCAAGACGTCATGGATGCGGTATTCGAGCAGCTTGCAGCACCCGATGTCACAGCACCGATCCGGTACTGGGTCGATCGAGCTTTTCCGGTCAAAGGGGCCGGCACCGTGGTCACCGGAACGCTGGCCGCCGGGACCTTATACATCAACGACCGCCTAGAACTGGTGGGCAAAGACGTCTCCGACGTGACCATCCGGAGTCTCCAAAGTCATGGCAGTTCGGCCACCGAGCTGAGGCCGGTCACCCGGGCCGCAGTGAATCTTCGCGGAGTCGCCGTCGACGATGTCTCACGGGGTGATGTGCTGGTCACCCCCGGGGCATGGTTCAGCACGGATGTCATCGATGTGGCTGGTAGTCCCGATGTGGATTTCACCGAGCTCGCCCAAGAATTCTCCGTCCACATTGGCACGGCAACCGTATATGCGCACTGCCGACCGCTGGGATCCGGATTCGCTCGCTTGACCCTGGACCGGGCCTTGCCGCTGCACATCGGCGACCGGTTTTTATTGCGCGGCACCGGCCAACGGCTCATTACCGGTGGCGCCACCGTGGTCGATGTGCAACCTCCTGAGCTGCGTCGCCGTGGTGCGGCCAGACAACGCGCTGAGATACTCGCCAGGATCACACCAGAGAATCACCTCGGTATCGAGGTTGAGCGTCGTCGTGCCGTAGAGCAGGCGACGATTACCGCCATGGGGATCCCGGTCCCCCGCTCTCTTCCCTCCGGTGTGCTGGTACATGACCGCTGGTTGATCAACCAGCAAGCACTCGACACGTGGAGCCAGCAGTTGCGCGATACTGTCGTCGCCCAGTATGAGCGGGACCCAAGCGCCGGGGGCCTGACTGAACAAGCGGCCGTCAATACTTTGGAACTGCCCGATCGTAGTTTCCTGGCCCTGGTGGTAGCCGAGGCGAAACTCCAGCAGGCTACCGGTCGAATTTCGGATCCGACCCTGCAGCCCTCGCTGGGAGCAGCCGAGGCCGCGGTGGCCGAACTGGAGCAACGTTTTGCCGATGATCCTTTCGCCGCACCGACCGCCGATGAGCTCGACCAGTTGCGGTTGGGCGATAAAGAGCTCGCCGCGGCCGCAGAACAGCAGAGACTGTTGCGGTTGAAGGACAATATTGTGCTGAGTCCAAAGACCCCGGCACTGGCGATGCGTCAGATTGTGCAGCTGGAGCAACCCTTCACGGTGTCCGATGCACGACAAGCCCTGGACACGTCCAGAAGAACCCTGATCCCCCTACTGGAACACCTCGATGCGCGGGGGTGGACCCAACGACTCGACGGGAACCTTCGCAAGGTCTCCGGACGCTAGTGCATTGCGCAGCGGGACAAAACCGCACACCACTCACGCATTTCGTATACGATTAGGGCAGGCTTTTCTACTCAAAGGAGTCCGATGTTAGATCACGAAACACACGTCAAAATTGCTGACGAACTACACCAGGCCAACATTGATCGTCAACCGGTTGAGCTGCTAACCAAGCGTTACCCGGGGATGGTCATTGAAGATTCCTACGCGATTCAGAAAATTTGGGCAGATCGCCAGATTGAAACCGGACGCCGCAAGGCCGGCCATAAAATCGGGCTCACATCCAAAGCGATGCAGGCCGCAACCGGCATCGATGAGCCCGACTACGGCGTCATTTTTGACGACCAGGTCTTCGAGTCCGGCCACGTCTTCGAGTGGAAAAAATACACGCACCCCCGCATCGAAATCGAGCTGGCTTTCGTGCTGAAGGACGATCTGCGCGGACCAAACGTCAATATTTTCGACGTTCTGCGTGCTACCGAGTACGTCACGCCTGCGCTTGAGGTGCTCGATGCTCATATCGAGATGGAAGGTCGTACGATTATCGACACCATCTCGGACAACGCGGCGCTGGGTGCCATGGTCCTGGGTGGCAGTCCGATGAAACCCGAAGACATCGATCTCCGTTGGGTTGGCGGCGCACTGTGGCGCAACCAGGAAATCATGGAAACCGGCCTATCCGCTGGCATCCTGGGGCACCCGGCCAACGGCGTGCACTGGCTGGCCAACCGTCTAGCCGGACACGATGATTACCTTGAGGCCGGGGAAATTATCCTGGCTGGTTCTTTCACCCGCTACATGTGGGTTTATGAAGGTGACACGGTGTTTGCCGACTTCGGGCCACTAGGCACCATCGGCGTTCAGTTCGAATAATCTCCAGTAACTCGCAAGGAACTACATATGGCTTTGACCCCTCGCCCATCATTCAAAACATTGTTCACCGATGCAGCGAAGCACGACCGCAATCGCGCCGCGGCCGGCATGTTCTTGTCTTCCGGTGACGCCGGCATCGCAGAAATTGTTGCCGGCGCCGGTATGGACTACCTGCTCATTGATGCGGAGCACTCCCCGTTGAGCTTGGAATCTGTGCAAGACCAGCTGCGCGCGATCGCCGGCTACGACTCCATTCCGGTGGTTCGTGTGCCAGAAAATGATGCACGGATTATCAAGCAGCACCTGGATCTCGGTGCGCAATCGCTGATTGTGCCGATGATCTTCACCGTCGACGACGCGGCCAAGGCTGCAGCCTCGGTCGCATACCCACCAGAGGGCATCCGCGGCATTGGTTCAGCACTGGCACGTTCCGGTGGGTGGGGGCGCTACCCGAACTACCTGACCACGGCTCGTGACACGATCACCTTGATCATCCAGATTGAGACCGCCGAAGCG
>NZ_JAKDKW010000147.1 GCF_030453185.1 Yaniella sp.
CCACCGAAGAATTTTAGGCAGACGTCCGACTACTCATCGGTGGATCAAGGGTTAGTACCTCGAAGCGATGGCAAGATCGGGCCTGTTGTGACGTTTGGCGATCTCACCGAGTGCGTCCTCGGCCGCAGCAGCCAGGACGGTATTCGGATCCATGATGAGTCGCTGCAAGCGGTCTATTGCCATGTCATGCTGCGGGGTAGCGGTCGCTCCGATGGCGTTGGCGGCAGCAACACGAACCTGCGGGTAGGCGTCATTGGCCAAGAGCTCGACCAGGTCGTCGACCATGGCTAACTTATGGTGCCCGACGAGTTCGGCCGCGACTTCGCGAACCTGCCATTCTTCGTCAGTGAGTGCACCTTGGACGGCGTCGACGGCTTTGTGATGCCAAGCGTGGAGCAGCGCTTGGCCAGCCCAGACGCGACCCATGTACGGTTCGATCGCCTCCATGCCACCCAGAAGTTTGATGTCGGGATCGGATTCGGCGCCCGGCGTAGTCTCCCCGGAGAGGAGGCGCATGGCCCAGTCGACCAGGGTGGTGTACCCCAGTGTTTCAACGGCGTCGGCGATTCGCACGGTAACAGGTTTGGCGAAATGGTCTGGGGTGTTGGGTGAAGGCTGTGAAGAAAAGGACATGACTCTATTGTGCACACAAGATCAAGTGGTAGTTTAGGAATTATGCGCTCGCGAAGTTCAATTACGTTACACTTCCGGGCTGAAGCGTACGATCATCCTTCGGGCTACGTGGACGCCGGTACGGTTATGAGCTGGTTGGATAAAGCCGGTTACGCTACTGCTGCCACCTGGTCGGGTACCAACGTGGTGGCCTCCTATATAGGAAATATGCGATTCGGCCATCCGGTGCCCGTGGACACGCAAATAGCGGCTCAGGCCAGACTCATCTTCACCGAGGATTCTCGGGTACATGTCCAAGCTCGCTTAGCGTTACCGAATGTTTTGGACGCTGACGGTGAGCCGACCGTGGCCACCTGGGTGGTCATTGTCTATGAGGCAGTTGACGCCCAGGGTGCACCCAAACAGGTCAAGGAATGGGAGCCTCGCACGGATGCAGGGCACCGACGTCGCGAAGTTGCCGCTGTCCGCTCCATTGAACACACCCGAGGCGAAGAATCGCTTGGACAAGTATCCTTTCCGGCAGCGTCCGAAACCACTGCCGAAGTTGTGTTGCTGTGCTTCATTGCCCATTCGGCAAGCGTGACGCCCGGTTTCCGGTTACAGGGCGGTACCCTGATGAGCTGGCTCGATGAAGCTGCATATGTGTGTGCCTCGCGTTGGGCCGGCAAACCCACGGTGGCTGTTTTTGCTGGTGGCGTGCAGTTCTATCACGGTGTTTACGTGGGCGACATAGTTGAAATTGAGGCGCGTATCGTTCACACCACCGAGCGTTCGATCTATTTGGTGGTTCGGGCCTGGTCGGGTAAAGCGCACGACCGTAATCTCCACCAGGTTGCCCAGTCGATTGCGATCATGGTGGTTGCTGGTGGTGGCAAAGCTGAGCCTGTCCCGGGTTGGCAGCCGCAAACCGATGCGGAAAAACAACTCCAACGCCATGCGATTGATCTGGTCTCATTGCGCAACAAAAACGTTTATGAATGGTCTACGGTAGAAATTCCGTAAGAGGAAGAACCCTTGCTCAAACTCTTGGCGCGCTTTGGCCGCCCCTATCTTGGCCATATCTTGGCCGTGATCGCGCTGCAACTGCTCACAGTCGGCGCGATCTTATTTTTGCCTGCCCTCAACGCCCAAATTATTGACGACGGTATTGCCGCCGGGGACACCGGCGTGATCTGGAGTCTGGGCGGCATCATGCTGGCCGTCGCGTTCGCCCAACTGGCCTCCGCTATCGCATCGGTGTGGTTCGCTGCCCGATCGGCCATGTCCATCGGCCGTGACTTGCGCGCCGCGATATTTCGGCGGGTCTCCCGGTTTTCTTCGTACCAAATGTCGCAGTTTGGTCCGGCGACGTTGATCACCCGCGCCACCAATGATGTTCAACAGTTGCAGATGGTTACGCTGATGTCGCTGAGCATGTTGGTCATGGCGCCCATCATGGCGGCCGGCGGGGTGGTCATGGCGCTGCGCGAAGATGCCGGGTTGAGCTGGTTGGTGTGGGTCGCGGTACCCATCATCGTCGTCATTATGGTCGGCGCCGGACTCAAAATGATGCCGCTGTTCCGTCAGATGCAGGAAGCCATCGACGACGTCAACCACACACTGCGTGAGCAAATCACCGGCATGCGTGTGGTCCGAGCGTTTGTGCGCCAGGACTATGAAACCCAGCGCTTCACCAAAGCTAACCAGCACCTCACCGATCTGGCGGTAGGTGTGGGCAAAATCTTTGTACTGCTCTTCCCGTTGATCTCGCTGGTTCTGCACATTGCGACCGCCGCGGTGTTGTGGTTCGGCGGGATGCGTGTGGCTGACGGGCTGGTCGAGGTCGGTTCG
>NZ_JAKDKW010000074.1 GCF_030453185.1 Yaniella sp.
TTCAATTAGGCAATTCGTTGTGCATGGACTAAGATTATTCCTCGGTCCACCACAACGGATACGCGGGCGTGGCGGAATTGGTAGACGCGCTGGATTTAGGTTCCAGTGTCTTATAGACGTAAGGGTTCAAGTCCCTTCGCCCGCACCACCTGACCTCAACTGAACCCGCTCCCCTCGAGCGGGTTCAGTTGTATAGGAATGTTTCGCCACACGTTCATGAGGAAGGATCACCGTGCATCTTTCCCGACGCACCCTGTTAGCAGGGCTGGCATCCATCGGTTTGGCCCCGTTGGCCTCCCCCGCTGGCGCATCGCAGAACGTGGCAGAAGGTCAAGCTGCTCCGGAGGCCGCCTCACGGACTTTCCGCATCGGTGTTCCTGCCAAAGCGCTGAGTACTGATCCGTGTGTCACCAACGATATTGAAACCCACCGGCTGGCCCGTCAGGTATATCAAAACCTTATCGGCGTCGACCCGGAGACCGGCGAGACTCTTGCCGAACTGGCCACCGATTGGACGTTTTCGGACGACGGCCTGCAACTGGTACTCGAGCTGGAACACGACGTCTCATTCCACGATGGCACCGAGCTGACCGCCGACGTCGTCGTCAAAAATTTTGAACGCTGGGGCAGCGTCAACGAACTGCTGGGCGCCGAACGACTGCGCCAGGTGGGCCGCCTCCCCTATTCGGTAGTTTTCGGCGGGTACTTCGACCAGGATGCCTGCCTGTTGGCATCGGTTGAAGCCTCATCGGAGCATATTGTGACCCTGACCTTCACCGAACCGATCCAGGCGCTGATCCGCTCACTCACCCACCCCGCATTTGCCATCAGCTCACCGGGATCCTGGGCCGACTTTGACGCTGCGCTGCAGGACGGTCTGCCACTGGTCCCGCTGGCCGGCACCGGCCCCTACCGCTGGGGCGATACCTCCGGGGAAACCATTGGACTGGAATCAGTGAACGACGGCCACGACGTCGCCGTATTGGCTATTCCAAATTTACACGAGCGGCTCTACGGGTTAGATACCCAACAGCTGGATGTATTCGACGCCGTCTCGCCGGCGATTTTGCGTGAGCTGGTGCAATCCGGTTACCAAGTCCTCCAGCGTGACCCGTTGGCCGTGTTGTACTTAGGTATGAACCAGGCGCATCCTGTCATGCAAAACCTACACGTGCGGCAGGCTGTGGCCCACGCATTATTCCGGGGCGATATGGTCGATTCCCTGCAGTTGGACGGGTCCTATGTTGCTCACCAGTTCAACCCACCCTCGCTGTTGGAACGCTCCGACGAGGTGACCACATACAACGGCGACCTCAATAGGGCGACAAATCTGTTGGCGGCCGCTGGCTACGATGGCGAACCCATCGAGTTCTGGTATCCGACCGGAGCTGAGCGGGTGTATATGACCCAGCCGCAAAAACTCTTCTCGTATCTTGCCGGGCGTCTGACCGCCGCGGGATTCAATATCGTGGCCAAACCGGTCAGCTGGGATGACGGCGACTACATGTCCCAGGTCATGGGCGATGCCAGCGACCGGGCCTTGCACTTGTTTGGGCGCAATGTGTATGTGCGCGATCCGCTATATCTTTTGGCCGAGCTCTTCGAACAGCCCAACCGGGAATTTGGCTGGCGCAATACCGCCGTGGCCGATGTGCTGGCACAGGCTCGCGTAGAAGACGATACCGATGCTCGGACCGCCATGTTGTCTCAGGTGGAGGCCGCGATCTCGTTGGACCTGCCCGCCATTCCGTTGACCTTCCCGATCACCGCGCTAGCTTCCGGGCACGACGTCGAATTTTATCCGATCTCGCCGGTATTGGATGAGCAATACGAACGAATCCAACTGCGCACGTAGTCGTATTTGGCAGGTGGCGCACACACTGCTGCTCAATTTATCTTTGACCACGTCCCAGTAGTAGAGTGGCATGGTCATAAGTGTTCATCTGAACAGATCAATGAAGATCAGGAGAGACGCCGTGCCGCAGTCAGGTTCATCCCCCGCATACGATGTTGTATTGATCGGGGGTGGGATCATGTCTGCCACCTTGGGCACAATGCTCAAGGAATTGGAGCCAGACTGGTCCATTGCACTGTACGAAAATCTTCACCAGGCGGGTCAAGAATCCTCCGACCCCTGGAATAACGCTGGAACAGGCCACGCCGCGCTGTGTGAACTCAACTATTCACCCGCCGGTGCAGACGGTTCGGTCGACATCACCAAGGCCGTGAATATCAATGAGCAGTTCCACGTCTCCCTGCAGTACTGGTCCCACCTGGTCAACAACGGCACTCTGAAGAACCCAGAACAGTTCATTAACGCCCTGCCACACATGTCGTTTGTGTGGGGCGATGACCACGCCACATACTTGCGGAACCGCTTCGAAGCGATGTCCGCAAACCCGCTGTTTGCCGATATGGAACACACCGAAGATCACGACGAAATCTCCAAGTGGGCACCCCTGCTGGTGGATGGTCGAAACCAGGGTGAACGCGTGGCCGCCTCCCGTGTCAAGGCCGGCACCGACGTCGACTTCGGGGCCCTGTCCCGTCAGTTGATTTCCAAAATGGCCAACGACGGCGTGGAAGTCAACTACGGTCACAAAGTTTCGCGGCTGTCCCGCGATACCGATGGCCGCTGGTCGGTTGACCTCAAGGATCGGATCGGGGGCGAAAAGTTCACCGCCAAAGCACGCTTCGTGTTTATTGGTGCCGGTGGTGGCGCACTCGACCTGCTACAGTCCTCCGGCATCCCCGAGGCCAAAGGCTTTGGCGGGTTCCCAATATCCGGAGAATTCCTGCGCTCCACCGATCAGGCGGTCATCGATCAGCACCATGCCAAAGTCTACGGACTGGCCGCCGTGGGGGCTCCACCAATGTCCGTACCGCACTTGGACACCCGCTTTGTGGACGGTCGCCGCTCACTCATGTTCGGCCCATTCGCCGGATTCTCCACCAACTTCTTGAAGAGCGGCTCCTTCTTGGACCTACCGAAATCAATTCGCCCACACAACCTGTGGCCCATGCTCAACGTGGCCAAGGACAACTTTGATCTGGTGGGCTACCTGGTCTCTGAAGTCACGAAGTCACACGGTAAAAAGGTTGATACCCTGCGCAACTTCTTCCCCGAAGCCACCGACGGTGCATGGGAACTCATTACCGCAGGTCAGCGCGTCCAGGTCATGAAGAAGGACAAACAGAAGGGTGGCGTGCTGCAGTTCGGTACCGAGCTGGTCTCAGGCGCCGAGGGTTCGATCGCAGCCCTGCTCGGCGCCTCCCCCGGTGCTTCCACCGCCGCGCCAATCATGGTCGAGTTACTGCGCCGCAGCTTCCCAACCCGCTTTACCAACTGGGAATCCAAGCTCACCGAGATGATCCCGTCACTGGGACAGCGCCTGAACGAGAACCCAGAACTGCTGGCCGAGGTCACCAAGGAGACCACCAGCACACTAAAGTTGGGCTAGACCGCTAGTACGTTAGTCACACGAGAGCATCCCGGGCCGGACGTTACGACGTCGGGCCCGGGATGTTTTGTGTCTGAGCGGGTTGATCCACAGTGTTGCGATGCGAGTGGCAGCTATCCACACTCTGGCCGGTTCGTAGAGTGTCGCGTTCCAACTACCGGCAAGCTGATGCTCACCTAGATCGGAGGTGAACCCAGATGGCGTCCAATGCACAGCTTACGCAAGAACACACCGTTGCCAATCCATTGGCGGCCGTTGAGCTGCCCGGCGTGGAGCATCCCGTGGATTGGGAAGCGATGGCCACCGACGACGTCTACGGCCTCATCCACGAGTTGTACCAGCACCTTGCCGACCGAGAGCCCGAGACCCCGACCAGTGGCGTGCTCCAGCGCTCCGTCCAGTTGGAAGACACCCTGCGTTACGCCACCACGCTGCAGAACCGTTATACCGGCTTGATTAAGGACGCGTTTAACTCGTCCTCACTGCGGTCCACGCTTGAGCTGCCCGAGGGAAAAACTGCTTTTCGCGATCCGAAAGACCTATTGGCCAAAACTCATGACATTCGAGCGAATGCTGCCAGCGCGCGTATCCGCTTGGCCGATGCGGTCACCCCGGTCCGCGCTTCCGACCCCGAGCGTTCAGACGACGTTGCAGTGGGCGAAACCCGGCTACCGATGCTTGCAGCATTCCAGGGGCGCCTGAACCCCTCGAAACTTTCCTCGGCGCTGAGTATGATCGATGAGATCGATAAAAACGCCTTGGCCGCGGGCAAGGACGACCAGTATCGCGAGAAACTACGAAAACTCGTGGACAAGGATCTCGCCGAAAAGATCGAGCACACCACGTGCGAGGAATTCAGCCGATACGTGGGACAACGAAAGAACGATCTGTTGGCCTCCGTCGATCCGGACGATCAAAATTTTCGTCAGCAACACACCGAGGCGATGCATGATGTTCGCCGAGTCGGACCCGTTCGTGGCAATAAGAATGCCATCGAATACCGCCTGACGCTTGACGCTGAGGGTGATGAAGCCACCCAGACGCTGCTCGCCACACTGACCAACCCACGTGGTAAAGGTGACGACGAAGAATTTGAACGCCGCAGTGCCGGACAACGCCGTATGCATGCCCTACGCGACGTCATCAAATTCAGCCTGGCCAACCTAGATAAGGCAGGATTCCGCGGTGCCAGCGGCGCTCATACCCAAATGACGGTTATCACCGATTATGCGAGCTTGTTGGAGGGCATCCGCAACGATCTCGCCGATGCGCTACCTGAAGTCCAGCAGCGTCAGAGGGAAGAGCTACTGGCCCTGTTGGCCCAGTTGCACTCGACCGAGGGTGACAAGAACACCAGTCGTGGCGGCGACGCAAGAGTTCCCGAGCCCAGTGGACAGAACATTCCGCCCCAAACCATCACACTCGGTGACACCATATTGACCGTTCCTCCGCCGAAAAAGTCCGATGTCAGTGAGTTGTTCGATGACGATAATCTCGACCGATTACAGCCACGAATTTCCCGGGGCATCTTTACGAATTACATTCCACCGGATGTGATTCTACGAATGCGGTGTGACGTCGGGGTCAGCCCGATCACCATGACCGGGCATCGGCAGGTGTTATCTATCGGCCGTCAGCAAAGGCAATTTCCTGATGCGCTGCGGCGTGCCATCGTTGGCCGGGATCGCGGCTGCGCTGTGCCTGGGTGTCACTGGGCTGCGTCACTGTGCGAACTCCATCATGTGCAGTACTGGTCCAAAAATGGTGAAACCAGCACGGAAAATGGGGTGACCCTGTGCGCGCATCATCACCAAGCAATCCATGCTGGCCAATTACGCATTACCAGGGTCGATGGGGAATTTCGGTTTGTACTGCACCCATTGCTTGATCCGAAGCAGCAACCGCGCAAGAATTACTTCTACCAGACCTAATGCCCTTCTTGGTCTGGGTCTTCAGCTCGCGAGGTGAACTCGAGTAACGTCTCTCGAAAGAATTCGCGGACTGCTTGCCAGTCCACTCTGCTTTGCTCGAGGTGTTCGACCATTTGAGAAATCTCGGCGTGCTGTTGGGCACGAAGTTCATGATCGGCACGCACCTGCAGACGGCGTCGTACCTCAGCCTGTAGCAGCTCTGGGGTTTCGGACTGACTCAGGTGATCGAGGAGTTCCTCATCTGACAGGCTCTGCAGTACCGCGTCGAAATTATCAGGCGTTTGCATGTGTGTGTTCTGAACCGTTCTAGGAGAACAGGGCCGTGATGCCAATGAGCAGAGCCGGCAGGACTACGAACAGACCAGCGAGCCAAGCGACCACATAGATCTTGTTCCTTGCACCTAAGGCTCCGATCCAAGTCGCGCCACGCACCGGAAGTGGGCGCAGGAAGGGAATCAAGAAGATCGTCAGGGCGGAGAAGATGTTGTAGAACAGGTGCACCGCTGCAGCAGTCATGGCTGCGGTAGCTTCACCGCCACTAAACGCGAATGCTGCGATAACTGCCGTCATGGTCGTGCCAATGTTCGCACCCACGGTAAACGGATAGATCTGCCACAGCGAGAACTTGCCGGATGCGGCCAACGGAACTGCCAGCGAGGTGGCCGTTGACGAGGATTGGACCATCACAGTGATCAACAGACCGGAGAATATACCCGAGATAGGACCACGGCCGATGGCCTTGTGGAACATCTTTTCGACGTTGCCGACCAGCAGGACCTTAAGCATGTTCGAGATGAAGTTGATGACGAGCAGGATCAACGCCACGCCGATGATGATCATAGCGATTCCGGCCCACACGGACGGAAGAACGCCAAGTGCGCCAGCTTCGATCATGTCTGCACCGGGATCAGTGACAGCTGAAACCGCGTTACCTAACGCTGTAAAGACGGTCGCGATGATACCGCCATCGGCACCCGTGGTGATTCCAGCGAACCAGGTGCCCACCCGGCCGAGAATGCCAAACATCCATTCGAGGGGGAAGAAGATGGCAACCGACAGGAGGTTATACATGTCGTGGACGGATGCCGCAGAGAAAGCGCGGCGGAACTGGTTTCGATCCCCTGCCGCACCCAAGGAGACGAGGGTTGAGGTCATAGTGGTACCGACATTGGCACCGAGCAGGATCGGGATTGCGGTTTCCAGCGGTAATCCGCCAGCGACAAGGCCCACGACAATCGACGTCGTCGTTGATGAAGACTGGGTTAGTACGGTCGCCAAAATACCGATGACGAGTCCGACGACCGGGTTGTGCGCAAAAGCAAAGATCTCCTGGGCTTGACCGCCCGTGGCTGCCCCGAAACCGGAGCCGATCACACTGACCGCGGTAATGAGTACGTACACGGCGGCAACGATAGACAACCATTCAACGATCTTCCGGGTTCTTCCGGTGAACGGCAATCGTGCCATCAGGCCTGGGCGTTGGACTGTGGTGGTGTCCTGCTCCTCTGGTAGAGGTGCCCCGTTGGTCGAAGCGCCGTAGATCTTGCGCTCCGTCGAATTATCTAGGCTCATACCGAGATATCCCTTCCCCTTGGTGATCTCACAGACAGTAGAACATCGGAAGATGAACCCAAGGTTAACCAGGGATCAAGACGAAGTTTTCCGCGGTGGCGCATCGCAGATATCCGAGCACTCAAACGCGCTCAGAGCACCATTCGCCCAAGTCAGCAGATCCTATATGCGATTCGTCACACTTTCGAAAATTCTGGATTTTCGAGGCAAAGTGAACAACAAACGCAACGGTTTGCCACCCTCCACTCAACGCTTCCCCGAACGCGCTAAATCATTCGTGATGCACACCACTCATCGTCCATTAAATCCTCCTTCGAGTCACCAAATTTTCGCCGGTGATTACAACAGTGTTCACCAACTCTTCGCCTACCGTCTCATCGCGTAGGCGCCGCGGGAGCCGAACTGAGCCTGGAACATGATTAGACGAGCTGCGCCGTTAGATCACATCTGGACCAATAACACGCACGTTGGAACCTGTCTGGGTTTTCTGTACCTGAATGCGGTGTGGGATCTGCTGTTTCATGGATTCGACGTGCGAGACCAACCCGATCAGTCGGCCATCGTCCTGTAGCGCGTCGAGAACGCCCATGACGTCTTCTAGGGTGTCGGCGTCGAGTGAGCCAAAGCCTTCGTCGATGAACAACGTATCCATCGACACACCGCCGGCTTGTGCCTGGACAGCGTCAGCGAGCCCGAGCGCCAAAGCGAGGGAAGCCATGAAGGTTTCACCGCCCGAGAGCGTCGAGGGGTTCCGAACCGTGTCGTTGAGGTGGTCGATCACCTCAAGGTTCAATCCGGCATACCCGCGTCCACCCTGGCCAATAGCGTGTTTGAGTTCGTAGCGTCCGCCGGTCATTCCAGTCAGGCGTTCGGAAGCGTTGGCGGCGACCTGTTCCAACCAGCCGGCCAGCACAAATGAGCGCAGCGGCATGGCCACCGTATTCTCTCCCCGTCCGGCGACGACGTCGCTGAGCCCCACGAGCTCCTCGTAAACGGCCAGCTGTTCGGCTGAGCGTTTGGACACGTCGTCTAGCTGCCGTTGCTGTCCTCGGACTTGTTGGTGAGTGGCTTCAATGCTGCCGTGTTCGCGGTTTGCTTGAGCCAGTTGGACCTGGGCGGCCTGTTGGGCTTCACGTGCCGACTCGAGTGCCTCGTTCGAAGGTGCGGCGACGTCGGCGTCGAGCAATTTCAGTCCGGCGACGACGGCGGCTTGGCCGGCTTTTTCCTCGAGTCGATCTTTTTCGGTGGTCCACTGACGTACCAGCGCTTCGTGTTCGGCATACACCCCGGGGGACAATATGCAGGTGGTAGCGCTCTTGGCGTCGTCGAATGCTGGGTGGTCTTGGGCCGCCGAGTCTTCGAGGGCTTGTGCGACACGTTGGGCGGCGGTGGCGCAGGCAGTGACGGCCGTGGATACCTGCGCCCCTTGGGCAACGATCTGTCCGACCAGACGATATGCGGGTTCGGTGGCGCTACGGAGCTGCTCGACGGTTTCAAATGCTCCCAGCGCTTCGGTGAGCTCAGCTTCTGCGCGCTCAACTTCCGCGGTGATGGTCGAGACTTGTGTGGTGGCTTCGGTCAGCTGTTTCTCGGCCGTGGCTTTGTCCTGACGCAGCGTCTCAACCCGGGCTTCTTGTTCCTGAGTGCGGGTGCGTACGGTGGTCAATTCGTTGACCTGTTGTTGCGCCGTTGCCACCGTGTGTTGGGCGGTGGCAACGGCGTCGTCGGCATCGGCAACGCTGAGTCCGCCGGCCCGGGTTTGCATGTCGTGCAGGGCGGTCAGCTGGGTTTGATGGTCCTGCTCGGCATCGTTGGCGCCACGCCGGGCCTCGGTGGCCTGCTGTTCAGCGGCTTGCACCGCGACGTTAGAAATCTCAGTGGCGTCCTGCAGCTGGGCGGGGGCGGGGTGCGAAGTTGAGCCGCACACCTCACACGGCTGGTCTTCTTCTAGTTGCTCCGCGAGGAAACCAGCAGCGGCATCTATACGACGGCGCAGGAGCTGCTGTGCGTGCTCCAGGGCCTTGTCAGCGGTCTGTTTGGCGGTGTCGCGAACCTGTTGCGTCTGCTCGGTCCGGGCGTATGCCGTCTGAGCTTTTTTCGCTGCGGTCTGTTGGGCTGTGGTCTCCTCGAGGCGCTGCTGAGCGGTTTGCAGCGTGTTCTCAGCGCCGGACAGTTCTTCTGCCCTGGCCCTGTTCGCATCGAGCTGCTCGGTCAACGTGGCGAACGTGGTTTCGAAGTCTTGCAGCTGCTTGGTGAGCCCAGCATGGGAGCGTTTCCATTCGGCCAGACGCTTTCGCGTGGCGGCAATTGAGGACTGCGCTTTTTCGTGTTGCTGGACCTGTTCGCGTGCGCGGATTGCGGTGGCCTCGATGGTTTTCCATTGGTCACACAGTGCTGGCACGTCATCAAGATCGACGGCGAACAACTGGTGCCCTTCCGCCGCTTGACGTGCCCAGGTGCCAATCACGTCGTCGTCCTGCGCGGCGTCGAAGTGGTGTTGCCAAGATTCGACCGCGGCGTTGAGCTGCTGAGTCGCCGTGTCCAGGTGGTTTTGTGCATCGACGACCGGTTTGGCACGGGCGTGGTCGTCCAACTGTTGGCGCGAAGATTTCGCCTCGGCGGCCTGTGCCTCGTGTGCGACGCGCCGGGTACGGAAATCTGTGGCTTCGCGCAACTGGGTCTGTTGTTCTTGCAGGTCGGTGAGTTTTTTACGAGTCGTCTCCAGTGTGGTCGATGCCTGAGCCACTCGCTGCTGGGCGTGGGCCTGCAGTGCAGTCATCCTGGATTCCACGTGCTCGATCAGTTCGGCATCGGACAGGGCGTCAAGGTCCAAAGCCGCCGTCTCGTCAGAGCCGTGGCGCTCCTGCTCAACCAGGTGCTGGCTACCGGCGTCGTCTTCCCACGCGGGCGCATAGGTTTCGGCGGTCTGGATGAGCACGGCCCGCAGACTCTCGCGGCGCTGGCTGTCTGACTCGACCGCGCTGCGCAATGTCTTAGCCTGCTGACTCAAGTAGTCACCGATCTCGTCAAAGCGATGGGTGTTGAACAGCTGGCGCAAGATGGCTTCGCGGTCATTACTCGAAGCCTTGAGGAACCGGGCGAACTCGCCCTGCGGCAAGAGCACCACGGAGGTGAATTGTTCGCGTGACAGGCCAATTACCGAGCGCAGAATCTGCTGGGCCTCATCCACGCGGGTGGTCAATTGCTGGCTCTGGCCTTCGACCACCTCACTCAGGGCAATGCTGGCTTGGCGGGTGACGACGTCGTCGGCATCTTTGGCCCCGCGGCGGGGTGCGAAGTGTTGGAGCACCCGGTCGATAACGAATCGGCGTAAACCGAACGAGACGTCGAGTGTGATGGTGGGCGGGGTGCCGGGTTCGGCCAGTGTCGAGTGCAGTTCGGTGTTCTTGCGTTCGTCGTCGGCTTTGCCGTAGAGCGCGAAAGTCACCACATCCAGGATGGTGGATTTACCAGCCCCGGTTGGGCCGTCCAGCAGGAACAGGCCGGCGGCATCGAGTTGTTCAAAGGCCAGGTCCTGTTTGCCCGGGTACGGCCCGATAGCTTGGAAAGTGAGGCGGTGGATGCGCATTATTTCACGTCCTGTTCTTGAACACGGTTGACGTGCTGCAGCGCGTCTTGCAGCCAGGACTGCTCCTGTTGCGACGCCGGGCGGTTGCGCACGTGCTCCACAAAATCGACCACGAGGTCTAAGTCGGTTTTCGCATTGGCGATGCGATCCGAGTAGGTGGTCTGGCGTTCGCGTTCACCGGTGGGCGCCAGGATGAAGTTCAACATGTCGGGGAATCGCTCTTTGAGCCGCTGAAACGCCCGGCGCGGGCGCTGCGGATCGGTTACGGTGATTTGGCACCAGGCATCTTCGGCCCAGGTGTACTCGTCAGATTCCAGTAGGTCATCAATTTCTCCGGTGAGTACTGCCAACTGCTTCAGCTGCGGAATGTCGATCCA